>NZ_PNDH01000033.1:0-55384 GCF_005887175.1 Pseudoalteromonas sp. S1612
CGCAGAATAGAACAATGGATTAAAAGTCCACTGCTCTACCAACTGAGCTAATGACCCGCTCTTTTTGTCGCATTTCGAGTGGGGTTACCATTCGTTTGCTGCGGGCGCTTATAATACTTATTTATAAAATGAGTGCAACCGAAATTGTCTCTTTTTTTAAGTTTTTATGTCTAGTTGAGCAAATTTAGACCGCTTATGACAAAAAGCAGTCTAATCAAGCATCAACATTTATTTTGATAAGCGATCTGTGGCTAATTTAGCAGCAGTTGTACTTGGGTACTGATTGATAAGCTCATTCAGTATTTTTTGCGCTTCAGCCTTTAACCCTTGCTCTTGTAAAAGTGTACCAAGCTTTAACATTGCATCTGGGCGCTTATTTGAGTTTGGAAATTCGTTAACAACTACTTTGAAATGCTCGGCTGCTTTTACACCGTCATTTTTAATCGTTAATAATTGCCCAAGCCAATAATGCGCGTTTGAGGTGTACACTGAATTTGGATACGTTGTTAAGAACGCTTGAAACTCTGGAATGGCTTGGTCATAGCGCTTATCTTTCATTATAAGCGCAACAGCACGCTCGTACGCTTCGTTTTCAGATAAATCACTGCTGTAGCTCTGATCGCTACCTGGTTGCGTGTAGTCTGTTGTAGGCGCTGGAGTAGCCGGTTTAGCATATGCTTGGCTAACACGGTTTTCTATTTCTTGATAAAGCTCGCGCTGGCGCTGCAATACCTTTTCAAGTTTATAGCTTTGCTCTTCGGTAACACCGCGAATTTGACTCACTTCATCTTGCAGTAAGTTAAGCTGTTGCTGTAACTCTACTTGTAAGAAATTACGCTGTTGCATCATGCTTTCAAGGGTTGCTAAACGCTTTTCAATGCTCGACTGTGAACTTGCAGCTTCTGAAACAGGAGCGGGAGCAGCCATTAACTGGGTGCTCCCGCTCAATATCATGGCTGCCAAAATAATTTTCGGCTTCATAATATCTCTTATCTTAGTAAACTAGTACCGCACGGCGGTTTTTAGCGAAAGCTTCTTCAGTGCGAGATTTAACCATTGGTTTCTCTTCACCGTAGCTAACTACTGACATTTGGCTTGCAGAAACACCTAAGCTTTGTAGGTATTTTTCAACTGCTTGTCCACGGTGCTCACCAAGTGCAATGTTGTACTCTGGTGTACCGCGCTCATCTGCGTGGCCTTCAATTAATACTTTAACAGAAGGGTTTTTAACTAAAAACTCAGCGTGTGCACGAAGTAGCTCGCCGTATTGACCTTGAATCGTTGCAGTGTCAAAACCAAAGTAAATGATTTGCTCTTGACGAAGCGCTTCGTACTTTTGACGAAGTTGCTCTTCTGCTTTTTGCTCTGGCGTCATTGTTGCTACTTCAACTGTATCAGTTGTTGTTTGCTCAACAGTTGCTTGGTTAGACTGGTTAGCTGCATTTTCATCGATATCTGAAGATGAGCTACAAGCTGCTAGCGTCATTACTGGCACAGCAATTAGCAGGCCTTTAAGTATTTTGTTAAGTTGCATTGAGTAGATTCCTATTTTGAGTAAACCAGCAATTATTACTGTAAATATGGCGACCAAGCCGGTGCCTTCACTTGTCCATCAAGCACAGGTAAGCGTGCTTTAAAACGGCCGTCCATCGATACTAGCGCAAGTACCTGTTTATTATTATGGAGCGTGCTGTATATAATCATCGAGCCATTTGGCGCTATGCTCGGCGATTCATCAAGGCGAGTTCGAGTTAAAACTTGGAACGCACCTGTAGCCAACTCTTTCTTAGCAAGATGATACTGTCCGTTAGTACGGTTTACCATCACTAATTCTTTTCCGTCTGGCGAAATAGAACCCGCTAGGTTCATGTCACCATCAAAGGTTAATCTTTGAGATCTGCCAGTTTTTAAATTTAACTTATAAATCTGAGCATTACCACCCCTTTCCGACGTAAATACTATATCTTGACCATTTGGGTACCACGAAGGTTCGGTATCTATACTACGATGGCGTGTTAATCGTGTCTCTTTACGTGTTAGTAAGTCTAATAAGTAAACCTCAGTTGCACCAGTTTTATCTTTTGACAGCACTAACAGTAGCTTTTTACCGTCTGGCGAGAACTGCGGCGCACCGTTAATTCCTTTATAGCTGGTGATCAATTCACGTTTACCGGTATAAATGTCTTGAATAAAAATTTGGCTCTGGCGATTTTCGAACGTTACATACGCTAATTTAGTCCCATCGGGCGACCATACTGGCGACATTAACGGCTCTTTTGAGCGTAATAGTACTTGTTCATTGAAGCCATCGTAGTCGGCAACCACTAACTGATACGGCTTTTCATCAGTATCACGTACAATAACATAGGCTATTTTTGTTAAAAACGCGCCTTTTTCACCAGTTAGTTTTTCATAAATCACATCACTAATACGATGCGAGTAGCGACGAAAACCGGTTTCACCAATCACGCTTTGACGCGCTTCTAAAATATGGTCTTGGCTTTGAACCAGCTTACCGTTGCTCATCATTTGTGTTTCACCGCCAGTGATTTGGCCGCGAATAACATCAACCAACTCATAACGAACTAAATAGCGTCCATTGGTTTGCTGCTCTACTTCACCAACCAATACAGCTTCTACACCTTGATTTACCCAAGCACCGTAATCAATATCAGCATCTTTGTGAGGTTGTTGTGGCATTTGCGACACACTCACAGGTTTAAACTTACCGCTGCGCATTAAATCGGCAGCAATTACATCACTTAGCTGCTGTGGAATAGGACCAATACCTTGGTATTTAAATGGCACAATCGCAATCGGTCTTGCGCCGTCAATACCTTCAGTAATAACAATTTCAAGTGCCGCATGTGCAACACCCTGAAACCCTAATATTAAAACTAAACAGGCTATTTTAATTTTGTTAAACATGTCATCCCTTAAAACTCTGGCGCGATGGTTATATTAATATTCTTTAGTTGCTCGAATACGTCTTTATCTTTAGATACCGGTAATGTGTCGGCCATGCGAACAGCTCTTAATGCAGCCTCACACACTAACTTATCACCGCCTAAAGATTTAACTTGTGTTACCAGCCCATTAAACCCAAGACGGATATTAATGCGGCATTGCTGGTTTTTCATTTTTTCATCAATTAATAAGTTTTGTTGAATACGCGCCATAATTAATGCGCGGAATTTATCAACTTCACTCACTACTTGCTGTTGACGTATTTTATTACGTGCCGCCTGCTCTTTGGCAAGCTGCTCTTGCAGCATTTGCTCTTGAAGTGCTTGTTGGCGTTTACGCTCAGCTTCTTCAGCGCGCTTTTTACGCTCTTGTTCGGCTTTTTTAAGTGCCGCTTCTTCCGCTTTGCGTTTGTCTGCAGCCGCTTTTGCTGCGTTTTCAGCCTCTTGCTTTTGCTTTTCGGCTTGCTTCGCTTTTGCTCGCTCGCGCTGTTCTATTTCACGGGCTTTTTTAGCTTGTGCTTGCGCTTGTGCAGTTTCTTTCTCTTTTGCTCTGCGTTGCTGTTCAAGCTTTTTAATACGTCTTGCTTCAGCTTCACGCTGTTTGCGTGCATCGGTTGCTCTGCGTTCTAAATCGCGAATACGTTTATCTTCAGCACGCTTTTTATCATCTTCTTTCTTTTTAAGCTCAGCTATTTTTTGCTCAACTTGCTTTTGATCAATCGTAACCGCCGAAACCGCTTTCTCTGGCTCAGGAATAGCCGCATTAAGCGTTACTTCCATTACTTTAGGTTTAGGAGGATGAATGTTTGCTGACGCATACAAAAACCCACCTAACGCTAAATGCAGTAATACTGATTTAATTAGTGAACTACTCATACAGCTACTTGGTCCCCTCAAAGGATTCGGTCATTAACCCTACCGACGGTACACCTGCATTTTTTAAAAAGTCCATTAACAGTAACACTTCCTGATACGACACTTTACCCGAGCCTTTGATCATTACAGGCACATCTGGGTTTTTCATTAGTTGCAGCTTAATTACTGCGGCTACATCTAATGCTTCCATTGGTTCCTCAGGATCGGTACCTACACTCACATAATACTTACCATCGGCATCAATAGAAGCAATAATGGGTGGCGTGTCTTTCGTATCAACTAAGTCCGACTCTTCCATTTTTGGTAGGTCTACTTTTACACCATGAGTAATTAACGGCGCGGTGGCCATAAATATAATAAGCAGCACCAACATTACATCAATGTATGGTACTACATTAATTTCTGCGACTGGGCGACGCTTTTTACGATGATACATTCGCTTGAGCCTCTATTTGGGTAGCTGCTTGACGGTGTAAGATATTGGCAAATTCTTCCATAAAGTTAATGTAGTGAGATTCTAACTTTTCAACTTTATTAGCAAATCGGTTATAAGCAATAACAGCAGGAATTGCCGCAAATAAACCCATTGCTGTAGCAATTAGTGCCTCTGCGATACCGGGTGCAACCATTTGTAAGGTTGCTTGCTTTACTTCACCTAGAGCAATAAAGGCATTCATAATACCCCACACCGTACCAAATAAGCCGATGTATGGGCTAATTGAACCCACTGTTGCTAAAAACGATAAGCTTGATTCTAGTTTTTCAATTTCGCGAGAAAGCGCAACCCGCATTGAACGGTGTGTGCCTTCCATTACAATGCCCGCACTTTGAAAGGTATTTTTTTTATGACGTGCAAACTCTTTAAAGCCTGAGGTAAATAACGCCTCAATACCAGCAGACTGGCCACCGCGAGAAGAAATTTCGTTATATAGTTTACTTAGGTCAACACCAGACCAAAAACGTTGCTCAAATTTTTTGGCATTTGCTAAGGCGTCAGAGATGGCTTTTTTACGTTGAAAAATAATAGCCCATGACATAACCGACATAGCAACCAACGCTAGCATTACTAATTGCACAAGCAAACTGGCTTCTAGAATTAGATCTAAAAAATTAAGCCCTGATCCCACGTTAAACTCCTAAATAATTAAAAACATCAAATTGATTTATTTGAGTAAGGTAACTTAGCAATACATTAGCCACCATTAAAGTTTTGCTAGTGTATCTAGTGTATTTACTGCTGACAACGATATTGCTGTGAATAGACAACAAAAAACGTTAAAAAAACAGCTTTACTCAATATTTACTACTTAACTCTTGTTCTACTGTATAAATAAATAACAACAAAGCTTTATGGAAGCACGCTTAGTTTCACTAAAGAGTGACAAAAATGTGCTGTTTATTCAAAATTAATGCATAAGCACTCATAACCAGCACATGCTTACCTTAACGTAATAGTAAAACTAATACCGAACGTTAATATGTTAATATACATAAACAAAGCATTTCATTAACTTATAGAATTAATGATTAATTAACATGCAACAATAAGCAAAAACAAAAAACCGCTGCTATTAGTTTTTTTAATCTGAAAATATAAATTTTCTAGTTTGAACAAATTGTGTCGCTTCGGTATTATTCTCCCATACCGAGCTAGCGCATTAAATGAAAGCTATTTCATTGAATCCAGTTCCTTGTAATATGATTTATTTCGTATTACTTTTTTACTTCTTGGGGTATGACCTCAATAAGTAAAACGTAGTTCCCTAGATTACTTCCTTAAACTTGTTGTTTGCCCGCATTTTTTGCGGGCTTTTTTTTGCCTACAATTTATCAAACCATCTCAACTCGGGCTAAATAAGCAGTCGAACAATAGCCTGATATGTCTTAACGCTCAGTGAATTATTGGCAAAGTAAAATACGTAATGTTTGCGCATAAAAAAAGCCACTGTCGTTAAAAAGACAATGGCTTTAGTATTTAACCTAAACTCTGGATAATAAATCTATCTCAAGCTGCTAATTAGTCTTGCTTGGGAAGTAAACCAAAATGATGATACGCATTATCCGACACTATTCGCCCGCGAGGCGTGCGCTGAATAAACCCTTGTTGAATTAAAAACGGTTCAATCACATCTTCTATGGTTTCTTTTTCTTCGCCTATGGCAGCGGCTAGGTTGTCAAGGCCAACCGGGCCACCCATAAATTTTTCAATAATGGCGAGTAAATATTTGCGGTCCATATAATCAAAGCCGCTTTTATCAACATCAATCATATCAAGGGCTTGCTGAGCTACCTCGGCATTAACTGTACCATCTGATTTAACTTGGGTGTAATCGCGCACACGGCGCAATAAACGGTTTGCAATACGTGGTGTGCCACGAGAGCGCTTGGCAATTTCAGCTGCGCCATCGTCACACATTTCTAAATCAAGGTAATGCGCTGAGCGCCCCACTATATGCGACAAATCCTCAACAGAATAAAACTCTAAACGCTGTACAATACCAAAGCGGTCACGCAGTGGTGAGGTTAATGAGCCCGCACGCGTGGTTGCGCCAATTAAAGTAAATGCGGGTAAATCAAGCTTAATAGAGCGTGCTGCAGGCCCCTCACCTATCATTATATCGAGCTGGTAATCTTCCATTGCAGGGTAAAGTATTTCTTCTACTTGTGGGCTTAAGCGGTGAATTTCATCAATAAACAGTACATCACCTTCTTCAAGATTAGTAAGCAATGCAGCTAAATCGCCAGCTTTTTCAAGCACAGGGCCAGAGGTGGTTTTAATGTTTACATTTAATTCGTTGGCTACAATATTAGCAAGCGTTGTTTTACCTAAGCCTGGCGGGCCAAATATTAATAAATGATCCAACGCTTCACTGCGGCTACGCGCAGCTTCAATAAATATTTCCATTTGTTGCTTAACATGCGGCTGACCACGATAATCGGCCAGTAACTTAGGCCTAATAGCACGATCTATGGTGTCTTCATTGGTTTTTTCAGCAGCATCTATTAAGCGATCAGCTTCGATCATAATTTACTCACAGCATTGATTTCAAAGATTCTTTAATTAGAACCTCAGTCGACATATCGGGTTTGCTTACTGATTTTACTGCTTTTTGCGCTTGTGGCAATTTATAACCGAGCGCCACTAACGCCGAAACCGCATCATCGGCCGCATTATTAGCTATAGTTGCATCGCTCGCAGGCTCTATTACGGCGCTGTCGCTAAATGGGGTAAATAAGTCGTTGCCCCAATTTTTTAATCGGTCTTTCATTTCGAGTACTAATCGCTCGGCGGTTTTTTTACCTACCCCTGGCAGTTTAACCAAGGCCGTAGCGTCTTCATTATTTACGCAACTTACAAACTGCTGCGCCGACATACCCGACAAAATAGCTAAACCCAATTTAGGTCCTACGCCATTGGCTTTTAACAGCTCTCGAAATAAGGCTCGTTCGGTTTTATTATTAAAGCCAAACAATAACTGTGCGTCTTCGCGTACTACAAAGTGAGTGTACACAATGGCGTTGTCGCCCACTTTGGGTAAATCATAAAAACAGGTCATTGGCATTTGTACTTCGTAGCCAACGCCACTCACTTCTAATAATATTTCTGGGGGCTGTTTTTCAACTAACACGCCGTTTAAGCGACCTATCATTGTTATTTCCTTAGACGTCCTCTAACGGTTTTGCTTGCGCTACCCGCTAGTTTTATTAAATTTTGTTCAGAGTGAGCATGGCAAATTGCAATCGCGAGTGCATCTGCTGCATCGGCTTGCGGCGTACCTGGCAGTTTAAGTATATTTTTAACCATATGTTGCACTTGCGATTTATCTGCTCCACCGTTACCCACCACGGCTTGCTTTATTTGCCGTGCAGAGTATTCAAACACCGGTAAGTCGGCCATAGAGGCCCCCACAATGGCAGCACCACGGGCTTGCCCAAGCTTTAAAGCAGAATCGGGGTTATGTGCCATAAATACTTTTTCTATGGCAAAGGTTTCAGGCGAAAACTGCTCTATAAGCTGCGTAATACCTTGGTATATCATTTTAAGTCGGGTGGGAAAGTCATGATCGGCTAATTTAATACAGCCACTGCCTAAGTATGTAAACTTAGCACCTTGGTGCGCAACCACACCGTAACCCGTTAAACGCGAGCCCGGATCGATCCCTAAAATAATGGCCAAACAGCACTCTCATTATTGTTATTTATTAATAATGCTAATAATGCCAGAGCACTGTATAAATTACCAGTACCAAGCCAAAACAAAAATGCCTACTTAAAAAGTAGGCATTTAAACGCTATTTGGCCAAAAAGTTTACGCCAATGCGCGCACTAAGCCTTGGGTGTTTTGTTTGAGCGTACGGGCAATCATAAAATAACCTAAACCTGCTACAAACACGCCACCAGCAACGGGGCCAATAATCCAAATATTTGGATGCAGCTTACCCGCCAAATCAAACATTTGCTGCTGGACTATTAACAGTGCAATATCACTGAAAAATGCAGCGACTAATCCGGCTAAACCGCCCAGTAATAAAAACTCATATAAAGTGGCATTTTTTATTAATCGGCTTTTAGCACCTAGCGTACGTAATATCACAATTTCTTGCATGCGCTCACCTAAGCTTGCTTGCACCTGCGATATTAGTACCAACGCACCACATAACACCACAATAGCCAATACAAAACCAATGGCTAACGACACTTGCTCAATAGTCGACTGTATTTGCTTAACAAAATTATCTACATCAATTGCTGTAATAGTGGGGTATGTACGTAATAACTGGCTAAAGTCGCGCTTTTGCTCAGGTTCAATGCGTACCGATGAAATATAGGTTGCCGGAAAGTCGCTAAGTACATCTGGGCTTAAAATAATAAAAAAGTTAGGCTTGAGTGTGGCCCAATTTACTTTTCGCACACTGGTTATTTTAGCATCGAACGACTGCGCACCGATTAAAAATGTAAGAGTATCGCCTAATTTAACATCGAGGCGCTGCATCATCGACTCTTCCAGTGAGGCCTCGGCAACGGCGTCATCGCCAAACCACTGGCCATCG
The DNA here is from genome assembly GCF_005887175.1 of Pseudoalteromonas sp. S1612. Lineage (GTDB taxonomy): Bacteria > Pseudomonadota > Gammaproteobacteria > Enterobacterales > Alteromonadaceae > Pseudoalteromonas > Pseudoalteromonas undina. The sequence goes on from NZ_PNDH01000033.1 coordinate 8,894, forward strand.
ATAATGTCATTTTGCGAAGGGACTTCTTCAAGCCAGGTTAAATTGAGCTCGCGCCCAATGCCTGAGCGGGCTTCTTCGTCTTTTTTCTCGTTATCTTGCAGTGACACTTCACGCGCAACCGCTTCACCGTTGACGGCATTTACGCGGCCACGAATAGTCGGGTAAAACTCCGACACCTGAATGCCTTTTTGTGCTAAATATTCATTAACTGGGTCCAGTTCATTTTGCGTAATATTTACTAAAAAAGCATTAGGTGCATCACTTGGTAATTGTGACTGCCAATCAGAAATAATATCGTTTTTAAGCACAATTAAAAATAACAGTAATTTAATCGCTAACGAAAAACTAATTAACTGCACTGCATTAACATTGGCGCGCTTTTGAATAGACGCAATAGCCAAAGACCAGCTGTTACCCGGCTTTAAGCCAAGCTTGCGGCCACCGCCAAATATTAACTTAGAGATTAAAAATAACACCAAAATAAGCGCAAGCGTTGAGACAAACAAAATAAGCGTAATTTTTATGTTATTACTAAATAACCACATTAATAAAAACACGGTGAGTGCACTTAGCCCTAAATGAATTTTACTTACCGCAAGGCGATCACCTAAGTTACGGCGAAGTACTCTGAGTGGTGGAATATCAAATAAATCTAACAATGGCTTTATAGAGAACATGACAGCACAAATAACCCCTGTGCTAATCGCCACCAGCCAAGGTTTAAAACCAGCCATGGGCAGTTCAGTGCCCATACTTTTAGCTAAATAACCGGTAGCCACCTCTTGCAAGCCATAGCCAATAGCTAGGCCAACAACCACCGCCATGGTACATACCATTAATAAGTGCATAAGGTAAATTTTACGGATCATATCGCGGCTGCCACCTAAGGTTTTCATCATTGCGACTGGGTCGTATTGACGCTCACAATAGCGCTTAGCCGATACAGCAATAGCAACCGCGGCTAAAATAATCCCTAGCAAACCGGCTAATAACAAAAAGCTTTCAGCTCTATTTAAGCTATTTGAAATAGGCGATTGACGGTCTTTAACACCATACCAATTTTGGTTTTCTTTAAGTTGCGGTTTTAGCCAATCGTAAAAACTATTTATGTCGCTTTCATCACCTGCATACAACTGGCGATAAAATACACGGCTACCGGGTTGTATTACTTCAGTTTTTGGTACGTCGTCAATATTAATAAGTACCCTGCGGCTGCTAGAGAACACATTAAACGGCGCATCGGGTTCTTCAACAATCACCTTTTCCACATTGAATAACGCGGCACCTAGCTCAACTTGGTCGCCTACGTTTATATTTAAACTATAAAAAACCGATTCACTTAACCACACGTTACCGGGGGTTGGTGCACCCGGGGCAACTTCTGTTTCGGCGTTTAAGCCCGACTTAACCTTTAACTGGCCTTTAAGCGGGTAACTGTTTGACGCAGCTTTTACTGAGCTAAATTGCATTTCATCGTTTGCAAACAGCATAGTGTCAAAATACACCATTTGCGCTGTTTTGAGGTTTTGCTGTTTAGCTTGAGTAATATAAGCGGTATCTATGGCATGGTTGCTGGCCAATACCCTATCAGCGGCAATAAAGGCACTGCTTTTTTGTGCAATACTTTGTGCGATTCGCTCAGTCACCATAGATAAAGTAAGCACCGTTAGCACCGCTAAAGCGATGGCAGCACTTATCACGGTTAGTTCACCACGGCGAAACTCTCGAGAAAATAGTTTAAGTGCTAATTTAGCCCACATTTGCCATTTCCTCAGTTGAATTGTGAACCAGCTCACCGGCTTCAATCTGAATAATACGTTCACACTTTTGCGCCAGTGCTTCATCATGGGTAACTAAAATAAGCGTTGTGCCATTTTGCTTATTTAAATCAAATAATAATGACTCAATCATATGGCCATTTTTGCTATCTAGGTTAGCTGATGGCTCGTCGGCAAACAGTATTTTAGGCGAACCCACAAATGCACGAGCAATCGCAACTCGTTGTTGCTCACCACCAGATAACTGCGACGGGTAATGATCAATGCGATGGCTCAAGCCAACTTTTTCAAGTAACGCGAGCGCCTGCTCTTTAGCGTCGTGTTCGCCAGCAAGCTCAGCAGGCAGCATCACATTCTCAAGTGCGGTTAAACTTTGCACCAACATAAAAGACTGAAATACAAAACCGACTTTAGCGGCTCTCAGTGCTGCTCGCGCTTCTTCATCTAACTTGTGCAAAGGCTCACCATCTAACATTACCTCGCCACTGCTGGCGGTATCAAGCCCTGCTAGCAAGCTCAATAATGTAGACTTACCAGAACCCGATGTGCCAACAACAGCAACAGACTCACCATGCTTGACATTAAAGCTGATGTCGCTGAGGATGGACAACTCACCTTCGAAGGTGGAAACCACTTTAGACAAACCATTTACTTGAATTATATTCAATTGAGAAAGCGCTGACATATGACTCATTCAATCCTACGTTGTGTATTCATTTTATTTTTAGTTATTAACCCACTACACGCGGCAGCTAACAACACGATTTTAATACTTGGTGACAGTTTAAGCGCAGCCTATGGCTTAAAACAAGAACAAGGCTGGGTGCAATTGTTACAAGATAAATACGATGACGAGCAACGCAATATCAACTTAGTAAATGCCAGTATTAGCGGCGAAACCACCGGCGGTGCATTGCGCCGATTAGACGCGCTACTTGAGCAATATCAACCCACTCACGTACTTATTGAGCTCGGTGCTAATGACGGCCTGCGCGGTTTTCCAATCACTAAAATGCAAACTAACTTAACCGCTTTAATTGAAAAAAGCCAAGCTGCAGATGCACAAACCGCACTAATGGAAATATATATTCCACCTAACTATGGCCCACGTTACAGTAAAATGTTCACCGATAGCTTTACCAGTGTTAGTGAAGCCACTAACTCGCATTTAATGCCGTTTTTTGTGCTTAAAGTAGCAGGAAAAAACGGGCTAATGCAAAACGATAACTTACACCCTAACAAAACTGCCCAACCAATACTACGAGATGAAATGTATAACACGATCAACCAGTGGTTAAATAAAGACTAGGGCCGTAAAGAGTCTCCTGCGCAAGCGCTTAAAACTAAGCGTTTGCGCAATAAACATCCAAACAAACAAAAGCTTATTGATTTTTTTATAAATACACGTACTATTGCTATCGAAGTCGGTATGTGGCGCAGCTTGGTAGCGCACTGTCATGGGGTGGCAGGGGTCGAGAGTTCGAATCTCTCCATACCGACCATTTAAATCCTTTCATAATTCTATTTATTCAATAAAAACTGCTTTCCTTTCGTACTACCTAATTTAATACAAAAAAATATCGCACATTTATCGCACCAATTAATCTATTAAAAGTATTCCTGCTTTTTGATTTCAGAGGTATTTAGATTATGTGACGCCACAGTTAAATACTTTTCAAATAATAAAGAAGCACATACCTACTTTTAATTTTTGATGTATTGGTTAGAGGTCATTGATATGCAGTTATGAGTAGATGCTAAGTAGCCGTAATGTCTGAAGTTTAGGCTTAACTCTTTTACTCTATTAAGTTAAAGAACAATTCTGTTAAAAAAAACGACCTAAGGGCTAGATCGTTCTGTAATTTGTATAGTAAATTTTATCTAGTGTATGTACAAATATATTTATCAAGATTTTTGGTTGCACAAGTGACTCTCCCTCCAGTCTGAGCACCCTCACTAGAAGTTGAAGTAAAAGACACTCCAGCTCGTTTTGCCGCATTATAGAAATCTACAAATACATCAGCTCCACCCTTGTCAAAATCATAAGATTCAGCGTTTTTAGTATCGAAATTAGGCTTTACTTTATTTAAATCGACGTCGGTACCACGTTCAAAATCCCAAATTAAATCCCCATTAATCAATGCATATAGAGAAAAAATTGCAGTACTTCCATCACTAAAACTAACTTGCATCATAATCTTGCCTACATTTAACAATCCTGAGACTTTGTCTGTTGCGTTTGCAAAATTAGTAAGATCATTCCTGAGATTAGTATTTCCATTATAATGTCTTACAACTTTATTTTGAATAGAGCTTGAACCAACTAAATCCCATACGCTTCCTGCGATTTCAGACGGCACTTCATCAGCCTTAAGTGATTGTACAGACATCATTACTTGCTTCTTAGCATCAGATAAATTGTAGAAATTATTTAAAACACTTTGTTCTACATTATGGTCTTTAACAGTGACTGAATATGTAGGTACTTTTATACCTTTCATCTTCCCTCCACGCCCATCGGTTACAGAACCAGTTCCAGGAATGGTTCTGTAACCGCTAAACCTTTTTGAAACTTCGAACTTTTTAATAGTTAATGCTTCTAGATTCATTACGTAAACATCGCGGGTTTTATCAAGCTGAGCATTTGACTTCGCTGAAGTTTTAAACTGCTCATAAGAAAAACAAGCTGAACACTCTGTTGTTAAAGATTGTTCATTAGCTATCGTTGAGGTAGAAAAAATAGATAGAAGAGATGCGAAAATTACCTTTTTCATTTATTGTCCTTAATCTGCACTACTTTAAAGTTTAAGATAAATATATTTAAAATAAAAATCAACAAAAGGGGTACAAATACTCATTTTTAACTCACTAACTTTTTAACCCTACATTTAACTAAATAGACTAACATGCTCCATTTTATTGAATTAATTAGCTTTTAATTTCACACTATAGCCTACTCTCCAAAATAGAAAAATAAAGGGATTCTATCTTAATTTCATAGCACTGTTATCACTCTTAACTATCTTCGAAACTTATATAAAATTAGCATTTTTAAAAACCACTACATTAGCTTATTGCGCCAATAAGTAACGCAATTAAAAATCGCGACAAAGCTGCTGCTGTTTGTATTAAGACTTAAAGCAAAGTTTATTTTGGTTGCCAGTGGTACACATAAATAGGTGTTTGGTAGAACTCTTTAAGCTTGATCACTTTAGTTGGTTTATATAAAAGCAAAGCTAAAGTGTTACTCACAATGGTGATGTTTTTAAGCACGTTTTGTTTTAACTTTTCTTCAAGCGCTACCATAGCGCCTGGAAACAAGTAACACACTAGCGTAGACACAGTACGAAATCAGCATTTTTGAAGTCTTTGCAATAGAGAGTAAGATTATTTAAACACTAACTATATTTAGTAAGCACTAAAGTTAACACTCCCCACCCAAAACTAAATAAATCAATGCACCTTTTTCAACCATAATGACTCGCTAAAATATAAGAAGAAACTATTAAAATGAGCATTTAAATAACATGATCTTCCTCTAAATTTGCTGTTCAATACTTGTTCGACTATTACTATATTATAGGAACTACATTTACTTGCGGGATGCTTGATGGACCTTAAAAAAGTAAATAAAAAATCTAATTCACCTAGTTCAAATGTAAATATGGACGAAGCCTTTTTAACTCAACTAGTTAGTTGTTTACCCATGGGGGCAATGGTAGTCAATACCGATGCTCAGATCCTTTTTGCCAATAATCAACTATCTGAAATACTGGGCTATGAGGACTCAGAACTAATAGGGATGAATATAGATAGTTTACTTCCAGCGCAATTTAAAGCGAACCATACCCACTTGATGAGTCAGTTTTTTGCTAACCCTCGAAAACGATTAATGGGTGAAGGCCGTGAGTTATTTGCGAGTCAAAAAAATGGTAAGCAAATCCCAATCGAAATAGGTTTAAACCCGATACAAGGACAACAAGAGTTAGTTTTAGCCACACTGGTTGATATATCGCAAAGGCTGCGCGCTAACAATATGTTTCAACGCTCTATTCAAGCTGCACCTCATGGTGTGTTAATAGTAGACCAAGCGGGCATTATTCAAGCGGTTAATCAATCGTTATGTAAATCTTTTGGCTACAGTGAAATAGAGTTACTCGATAAAAAAATGGAAATGCTATTACCGCATCGCTATCAAGGGCACCATTCAGCACTTCGCCATTCATTTCATCGTGAACCCAGTGTCAGAAGTATGGGAGTAGGCAGAGATTTAACCGCCTTACACAAAGACGGAAAAGAATTCCCAGTTGAAGTGGGCCTGAGTCCTTTTATAAACACCAATGACGAAGACATGGTATTTGTGTCGTTGTTAGATATAACAGAACGAAAACGAATGGAAACCGAGTTAAAAGAAAATAACACAAGTTTGAAGGAGTTTACCTATGTAGCTTCTCATGATTTACGCTCTCCATTGCGGGGTATTTCAAACTTAATTGAATGGATAAAAGAAGATTTGGGCACTACCACGCCTGAAGTAGAATATAACTTAACACGTATTGATGATCGTATTCATAAAATGGAGACGTTAATAGATAATTTATTGGCCTATGCAAGAGCAGGCAAAGCCACTCTAGATACTCAAGTAATCGATATGCATAAGTTAATTTCTAACGTTACCGAACTGTTAGATTTACCGGCTGGAATGAAGCTTCATAAAGACATTCAATTAGATACCATCGTCACTGCATGGACGCCACTTGAAACCGTGGTCCGCAATTTATTAAGTAACGCTATTAAACACCACGACAGTAAAGAGGGAACTATAGAGATTCGTTGTGTAGCAGAAAATACGCTTTGCCATATCACTGTGACTGATGATGGCCCCGGTATCCCAACAGAGGCTTACGAGCGTATTTTTAGTTTGTTTCAAACAACTTCTGATGATAAGTCGGGCTCAGGTATTGGGCTGTCTATTAGTCGGCGTTTGGCACAAGCCCATGGTGGGCGCATTTCAGTAAGCTCAAATAAACCGCAAAAAGGGTCTACATTTCATGTGTGGTGGCCTCGCTTTGCAAGGAAAGAAAATTTATGATCAAAAATCTATCTATACTGCTTGTTGAGGACGACGATGTTGCCGCGGAAGCCGTTACAAGAAGTCTAAAAAAAGTGGATCCTAAAATTAAAATAATTTGGAAACAAAACGGAAAGCTGGCACTAGATGCGTTACGAGAAAAAGCGCAACAAAAAGAAATATCAGAGCCCTACTTAGTATTGCTAGACCTGAATATGCCAGTGATGAATGGCTTTGAATTTTTAGAGCATATTCGTAAAGATGAAAAATTAAACGATACCGTTGTATTTATACTCACGACCTCCAATGAGGATAACGATCGTACTCGCGCGTACCATAATAACGTAGCAGGTTACATGGTTAAACATGCAATTGGCCCGCAGTTTGCCAAATTAGCGACACTTATGGATGCTTATATACATGCCGTTGAGCTTGAATAAGCCATTTTGCAAGAGATATGGATATGATAACTTCAATAGATAATTTTGAAACCTGCGACAGTATTAAACTACTCATTGTTGATGACGATGCGGTTGATAGAGAACAAATACGCCGTATGATATCTTGCTCTAATATACAGGCTAAAATTTCAGAAGCATCTTCTATTGAAAGCTCTATGTCTTACCTTGAGCATAGGGAATTTGATTGCGTCATAGTTGATTACCGATTAGGTATCGGATCGGGGCTTACTCTGCTGGATAATATTAGAAAGTCTGTAAATAACCACTGTGCTGTGATTATGATCACGGGCTTAGGGGATGAAAAAATAGCAGCAGAAGCTATGCGCCTAGGGGCAAGCGATTATTTACTTAAAAATCAATTAAAAAGCGATCAGTTGATACACTCTATATCTAGTTCCATTCAACGCGCAAGCTTAGAAAAAAAACTTCATAACATGGCACATTACGATAGCCTAACAGGCTTAGCAAGCCGCCCAATTTTAATTGATCAACTTCAACAGGCCATTACATCTCAGCAAAAGCTCGCCGTTGCCTATTTAGATTTAGATAACTTTAAACCCATTAATGACAAATATGGTCATGAAACCGGTGATTTCGTGTTGAAAACCATTGCCCAAAGGCTACAAAACACATTACGCAAGGAAGATACACTAGCGCGTATTGGTGGAGATGAGTTTATCCTTTTATTAAGAGGGGCTGCGCACACAATACAAGAATATGAGATTCTGTTACAAGACGTGCTGATTGAGGTAAACGATCCGATAAAATTAGCAGAGTTTTCGTGCTCCGTTCAAATTTCAGTCAGCATCGGCGTTGCACTTCCCAGTGATGATGGCTTAACTTGTGATGACATTTTACGAAGAGCCGATCAAACTATGTACCAAGCAAAAAGATCAGGAACAAACCGGATTCTGTTTTTTGATCCAGAGGAAGAAAGCCTAAGGCATGCAAGACATGATTTGTTATTGGCTGCTGAAAAAGGCATTGCTCGTAAAGAGTTTATTCTACATTATCAACCAAAGGTAAATTTAATGGATCACCAGTTGATTGGCGTTGAAGCCTTAATACGCTGGAATCACCCTACTTTGGGTTTACTTTACCCTGGTCACTTTTCAGAGGCATTAGAGCACCCACACATTGGTATATTAATTGGTGAATGGGTACTTGCTGAGGCCTTAAAACAACATAAAATTTGGACAAGAAATCATCTTTCTATGAGTGTAAACATCTCTCCAGCTCATTTACTTAGTGAGGGCTTTGTTGAAAACCTCAGAGAGTTACTCATCAGCACTAATAATATAAAACCAAAAACCCTCGAATTGGAAATTTTAGAGAGCACTACAATTGGAAACGTTGACCAAGCAGTCGACGTTCTCAATGGCTGTAGAAATTTAGGTGTAAGTATTGCGTTAGACGACTTTGGTACAGGTTACGCCTCTTTGAGTTACTTAAAAAAATTACCTTTAGATACATTAAAAATAGATCAAAGCTTTGTTAAAAAGCTCCTATCAGACCATGAAGACAAGTCCATAGTTACGTGTATCGTGGCGCTAAGTAAAGCATTTGGATTTAACCTAATAGCAGAGGGGATCGAGTCGCAAGAGCTCGAAAAAGTACTTATAGATATGGGTTGCTATCATGGGCAAGGCTATTATATTGCCAAACCAATGTCTGCAGATAACATGAACTTATGGATAAAAAATATGACATCAACTAAACACTGACCCTAAATAATATCCCTCTATTTGGATTGCCAATGATATACATAAATTGGCGTTTGGTAAAAATCTTTAAGCTTGATAACGTTAGTTGGTTTACATGAAGGTAAAGCGAAGGTATTACTCACAATAGTGATTTTATTATTAACTTTTTCATGCTTTAACTTATCTTCAAGCGCTACCATACCACCAGGAAACAAGTAACATACCAAAGTAGATGCAGAACTAAGATCGGCATTTTTGAAGTCTTTACGATAGAGGGTAAGATTACCTAAACCCAAACTATATTTAAAAAGCACTGAAACCATCCAAGGAAACCACGATAACTCATAGCCAATAACCTGTTTATTAGGCTGATTTTTGGCAACCGCTATAACGAGCGTCCCCCAACCTGAACCCAAATCAATTAATGCGCCTTTTTCATCCATGCTTATTGCATTAAGCATAGTTTGGCGCGCTTTGCTTGAGCTCATCATCGGTGAAATTCCCGTTTTTAGCGTGCTCCAAACAATAGATAAAGCGATTAGAAGAACTAAAAAGAAAAGTCCGATAGCAATAAAGTCCATACTAACTAACACCTGATAACGGTTGAATATTGATGATTTCACCTGAGCTATTTCGCTTTTACATAATAAAACTAGTGAAACCATTACATAGCGTGCCATTTGTGTAAATTTATTTTATATTTAACACCTGTTTAAAATAAAACCACAAAAAAAGCGCCATTTGGCGCTTTTTAAATTAGTAGTAAGGTACTAGTGCTTACGCCCTACGCCGTTGCGCACCATGTCTTGTCCGCTTTGGAAGATCTCTTCGGTAATTTCACGTGCTAATAAAAGTTGTTGCTTGTCATCAAACACGGCTACAAAACGGCTGCCGTCAGCATTGTTAGTTGCCATACCCACGCCTGCTACGCCGGTTAAACCTAGGCCGCCGTTTTCAACTTGCAGTAAAAAACTTTCAAGTTCAGCGAGTGTATCGATTGCAGTTAGTTTGTTTTCCATTATGGTTACTCTGTGTTGCTCGCCATAGCGAGTCTGTAAATAATATGCAGTTATTTTACAGATCATAGTGGCAAACTTAAACCATCAAACATTAACCTTTATGCATTCCACGAATAGGGTAATTATTATCAGGGTTTTTAATCCAAGTTATACCTCGCAATAAAGTAGACAGATCTGGTCTTACAAATGGATTATTTGAGATATCAACAACTTGTACTGTACCGTGTTCATTCACTACATACACAGCAGGCTCAGCAAATAAATGGTCTGTTTCTTGAGCGTTGCGAGGTTGAGAAACATACAGCCCTAACGCATTCATTTGTTCAGGCTTTAATTCAAACGCAATGGGGTAACTCACTGATAACTTCTCTTTATGTGTTAACAACTGCGCTTCGCTGTCGGCCGATACAGCAATTAAAGAAACTCCAATGTCTTGTAATGACTGTTTAATTTCTTCTAACTGATTTAGATACTGCGTACACATAGGACAATGCTGGCCACGATACACAACCACCATTTGCCAAGCAGCGTCTTGCTGGACACGCCCTAACTCTACTTCGTTACTATTTAGTACAGGGCAATTAATCTTTGGGAAACGACTCCCCGGAAGAAGTTTATTTGTATACTGTGATGCATTAGTCATTGTGTTTCCTCTCAAAAGTGTGTACTTATATGTGCTTTAAAGCGCGCTAAGTCAGTATCTATATCGGCGTTTTTCATAACATCAAAACAAGCAATGGTAGGCATTGCTGTAATACCAAAAAACTTAAAGTTCATATGCATTGGGAACATTAAGTCGTCAACACTTTTACCATTAAAAAATTCTTCTGAATTGTTAAATGACTCCTCTGGTGCGTTAAATGTGAGTGACATCATATATTTAGTATCTTTAAGTGTGCCACCTGTGCCATAACCGCTTTTTGGGTCGTCCTGGTGACGACCATCGCCATTACACATGGCGCCACCCATACCGGCTGTATACACCTCGTCCATATATCTTTTAAACGAAAATGGCACGCCCATCCAGTTAATAGGTGATTGCAGTAAGATAACGTCAGCCCATTGATGAAGTGCTAATTGTGCCTCTACATCAATACTATCTGTCATAGTTACGGTTTTAACTTCATGGCCTTTTTCTATCAGTATCGATGATGCTACATCAACTAGGGTGGCATTTAATTTGCCCTCTGAAAAAGAATAATATTGGTGTGCATTTATAATGAGTACCTTGCTCATGTGATCTCTCCAAAAAAAGTACAAAAATTGGTCTTTACTTTAATGTGGTATATAATAGTTACCTGAAGAATAGATTCAATTAGTATACTTTTAGTAACCACCCTATTTTAGAGATTAAATTTTGGAAAGCTCTATAGAAACAGATAGTAAGGGAAGAAAAAAAGTTTTAAATGCCTGCTTAGAACCTTGTGCTATTGAAAAAGGAATGCGCTTAATTGGCGGGAAGTGGACAAGTTCTATTATTTATCACTTAAAAGATGAACCTGTTCGCTTTAATGATCTAACTCGAATGTTAGGTGGAGCGAGCAAAAAAATGATAGATCAACGTTTAAAAGAGTTAGAGGCCAATAAGATGGTTTTAAGGACGGTGATCAGCACTAGACCTATTGCTGTCACCTACGAGCTCACTGAGTTTGGGCGCTCTGCACTAGGAATTCTTCACGATCTTAGGGTTTGGTCTGAGTCTAATATTTTAGACTAATTACAAAATAAAAACCCCGCAGATGCGGGGTTTTATGTATTAGCTTTGCTTCATTGTGCCTTGTTGCTCAAGGCGGGTATGCCAGCTGAATGCCTCTTCTAAAATATGAGGCGTATGACCGCCACGAACACATGCACGCTCGTAGTAGTCAAGCATGGCGTTGCGATAATCTGGGTGTACACAGTGCTTAATAACTTCAATTGCACGTTCGCGTGGCGCTAAACCGCGTAAATCAGCAAGGCCTTGCTCGGTTACTAAAATATCAACATCGTGCTCGGTATGATCAACATGGCTTACCATAGGCACAACACTTGAAATAGCGCCACCTTTGGCAATTGATTTAGTTACAAACACCGATACATGCGCATTACGTGCAAAGTCGCCTGAACCACCAATACCGTTCATCATTTTAGTACCACACACATGGGTTGAGTTAACGTTGCCATATATATCAAACTCAAGTGCAGTGTTAATTGCAATAATACCTAAACGACGCACAATTTCAGGGTGATTAGACATTTCTTGTGGTCGAAGTACTAGCTTATCACGATACTTTTCAAGGTTATTAAATACTTGTGAGTTACAACGCTCTGATAAAATAATTGAACACCCTGATGCAAAATTAAGTTTACCCGCATCAATTAAATCAAAGGTAGAATCTTGTAGTACCTCTGAATACATAGTGAGGTCTTTAAAATCAGAGTCTAATAAACCCATCATTACTGCGTTGGCAATGTTACCAATACCGGCTTGTAATGGGCCTAGGTTTTCAGGCATACGCTCTTGTGCTACTTCTTCTTTAAAAAAGTTCACTAAGTGACGTGCAATAGAGGCTGTGTCTGCATCTGGGTCGGTAACAGTTGAAAATGAGTCACTTTGATTGGTAAATACAATACCCACAATTTTAGCCGGGTCGATTGGAATAGCAGTGCTACCAATACGGTCATCTACTTTCACTAATGGCACTGGCGTACGTGTTGGACGATAAGATGGAATATAAATGTCGTGCAGCCCTTCAAGCTCTGGCTGGTGTAACATATTAATTTCTACAATTACCTGTTTGGCAAAAATAGCAAAGCTGGCTGAATTGCCCACTGATGTTGTAGGTACTATGTGGCCTTCTTCAGTAATAGCTACGGCTTCAATGACCGCTACATCAGGCATCGTTAACTGATGATTACGTAGCTGTTCAACGGTTTCAGATAAATGCTGGTCAATAAACATGACCTCACCGTTGTTAATCGCTTTACGTAATGTGCTGTCTACTTGAAATGGCATACGACGCGCTAACGCACCTGATTCAGTTAGTAGCTTATCTAAGTCGTTTCCTAATGACGCGCCCGTCATTAGGTTAATTTTCATTGGGTTTTCACGCACTCGCTCTGCAAGCGCACGTGGTACAGCTTTCGCTTCACCGGCACGAGTAAAACCACTCATACCCACGGTCATGCCGTCTTTAATAAATAAACTGGCCTGCTCTGCAGACATCACTTTGTTGTGTAAGTCGCTACGACGAATTCGTTCTAATTGCATTTGGAACCCCTTAAACCCCATTTTTATTTGGCGCTATTCTAAGTATTTCCTTATGCTTCGTAAGCTAGACCTAAGTCTCATTTACGCATTGTTGATATAAAAACATCGCGAAGCGTTTTAATTTTGTACACTTTATTACTTAACTTATTGGTGATAATAAGGTTAAAATAGTAAAAAACGCATACAACTATTTAACTCACTGAGTTTAAAAATAAACAAAACTAATTAAAATCAAACATTTAAAATTTCAATCAGGAAGGTTGAAATTTTTAATTGTATAAAAATTTAGCCGCGCTATGCGGAGCTTACAAAATAATAAACTGTTCATTCATTGGGCAGTAACCTTGTGAGGAATAGAATCCACAATTTAGGTATTAAGGAAAATACATGGATTTGTCTGACGAAGAAATTAACTTTTTATCTGGCTTATTTGAACCTAGTCAAAGTAGTGCATTAATCAATGAAACAAAGTTAACAGTACAAGCATCAATACCAGATGGTATTGCGCATTTACTTGGTCAAGCTAAATTAACCTTATTAGCAGAAGTAGCCCACTACCAACTATGGTTCCCACTTCAATTTAAAACCGATGAATTAGGCCATTTCAGTACCGTATTAGAAGCCCCCGAAGTAATTGACACTAAAGGTATTCAGCGCAGCTGGCGGTTGAGCGAATTAAATATCCAAAGCCAAGGTTTTTGCATTGAATCTATATCTAGCACAGGAATATTTTTAAAACCCACATCAGTACACAGTGAGCTTGATGAGTTGCAGAATATGCAATTTATTTTACCCAACGAAGCGGCGATATCATTAGATATAGAGCCGGTTAGGCAGAGTAAGTGTGGCATAGCAGCAAAAATTAAACACATTCACCATGGTAAAGAGCAGCTAAGAGCGTATTTATTTGAAGTTCATAAACGTCAATTTTCAAGCTTATACCAGCTAGAGCACAAACAACAAAAATTAGAATTATCAAACTAAAAAAGCCACACAATGTGGCTTTTTTAACTTATTTTATCGAGTGACTTTTACTTTAAGCGTTTGGCCACATCAGCTACACGTTCGCCGTATAAACGAGCCGTTTCTAAATCGCCTGATGGAATAGCAGATTCATCTGCATCAGTAGGTGATTGCACTAATACACCAACCGAACCTCCTAAGTTATTGATATCTTGACGAGTTGATTCCAACTTATTGGCCGGTGGTAACCCCAGACTTACCCAAATTCCACCATGTTGCGAAGCCAACGTTTGCATACTAATTAGGGTGACTTGTTTGTCGCCATTTAGGCTGCCGCTATTGGTAAACCCGCCAAATACTTTGTCTTTCCACCCCATGGTAAACCAAACTTTAGAGGTAGCATCAACAAACTTTTTAAACTGCCAAGGATATGAGCCCATATAGGTAGGTGCACCAAAAATAATGGCGTCTGCATTGTTTAATGCATCCCAATCGGTGTCTTTTATGTCGCCATTCTCATCGATTGCAATAAGCTGAGCGTTTGCTCCATCAGCTACAAATTCAGCCACTTTTTTGGTATGGCCATATCCCGAAAAATAAATAACCGCTACTTTACTCATGAACCTTCCTTTTGTTGTGATTTAATAAACACGCTTGTAACTATAGTATGGCCGCTTAATCTAAAATCAACTAAGCAGCGTGTTTAATTAAATTAGCTTGCGTGGCATTAAATTAAAAGGTACTCACTGCAATTTCTAAATTACTCACCGCACAGCCATACTGCGCAGCACTAATACGATGATATGCCGACTCAGGCGTGGTAGATAAACTAATAATAAACTCATCTTGCTGGCCAACAGCCGTTTGTTCTTGGCTAAGGCACATGGCTTGCGTTAAAGAGCGTAATTTGGCCTGCGTTAAAATGCTGCCAAAACGCTGAACTGGTAAAGGCGGTATTTTAATTGCTGGCAATGCTTGGCTAATACTGCGCTGACTTAAGGTAAAATCGTTATTTTTAATATCAATCACACTGCCCACAGGCCAGTAAGAGTAACTGTAGGTTTTAGTTTTAGTTTTAGTTTCAGCCTGAGCTTGCTCTGTTGATTTAACCATCACCACACCATTTTTACCAATTACGGTCATTAAATTGCCAGCTTCAGATTTAATCACCACTAAGGCTGTGGTTTCGTCTACACCAAAACCGAATGTCGGCTGAGCTTTGTTTGCGTTTAAGTCGTCGAGCAAAGTGCCTAGTCTTAATGTACGGTTTCGCTCGCTAAAGTGTGTATCGAGTACACCGTAACTAAATGTGCCTAAACCCCCAAAGCGGTTGTAAGTTAAACTATCGCTGTTTGAGCGTTCACTTGGGGCATCAATGGCTTGTGCGCCTTCTTTCAATGCCGACAAGCTAGTGCCATTGGTGATCATCACCACATTCCCGGCGTGGGCTTGCCCACCACTTTGCACCGCGGTACCTGCACTTGTTCCAACAACAACAGGGCGAGACTGTAATGCTTTTGTCCAAGGGTAAGGCTGATTATTTTCATCAAATAATACTTTTCGGGTTAAGCTTTGATCGCCGCCATTAAACATAATACCGGTGCTATTATTGATTAGCTCTACTAAAGCGTCGGTGCCTTTTTTACACAGTTTATATTCTGCTTGGGTACGATCAGGGTAAATATGCTCGCGTTGATATAGCCCCATTTCTGAGTGCCTAAGCGTGGTTAAATCATCACACTTATTGGTGGTTATTGCTTTAGCAAGCGCAGGGGTTAATGCAAGCCATTGCGAATTTACATTAGGGAAGCTTAGTAATCCTTCGTAAAAATCAGCAGATTCATAAGGGTCTCTACTTGAGGCGGTAATGGCCAGTATACTCGGGTTGGAGTTATTAACTTTTAAACTACCCGATATAAACTGCAAAATCTCTGTCGCCGCCGATTCGCTATTAAGCGCAGTATTTACCTGCTCTTTTAGTCGCTTGTTGTCGCTTTGGATTTGCGCTACTTCAAGCATATCTATTACAAAATTGTATTCTTGATCCGATAAACTATTGAGCTGTTTGCTATCAATATCGCGCCACAACCATAACAGTTCTTTTTTCGATAATGTGGGCGATGACTTAGCCTGCATTGTTGCTAAATTTTTAATAGTGTTATTTTTAGCTTGGCTATTTTTACTGGGCCATTGTTGCTTTATTTGGCTAATTTTAGTGTGAGAGAGCGCAAATACATTATGCGTTTTACCCGAAATTTGAGTATTTTTTTCACAGTTTTTAGGGCTTAAACTGGCACATGTTGTGAGAGCCCCCCCCACTAACACGAGAGTTTGACTAGGCTCTTTTGCGTTTAACTGCAGCGAAAAAGCAATTAAAATTGAGTAAAAAGCGGTTATTGTTCGCGATTTAACTAGTCGCTTTTTTGGTAAATATATTCGTTCCATTATGTTACACTCATGTAAAAAATTATAAGAAATAACTTGCGAGAGCGTCTCTCACTTGCTATAAAAAAAAGGAACTTTAAAACGCGAGTAAGCTAGCACCCATTTGCTAGCTTTGTCAAAAACCTTTTTGGAACGAGAATTATGTTTAAAAAAGCAACACTGCTTACAACATATTTCTACTCACCACACTACCTTTCGGAGTGGTTTGACGAGTAGCCCACCACCTCACTAATTTCTGTGAGGGGCTCAGCGTGTCATTTCACCATTGCCCTGTCTAAAAAACCATAATAATTAAAGCCTTAAGAAATATTAAACCTATTTCTGCGCGCTTAAAAAAGACAAAAGGTACTACAATGTTTCGTCAACTAACTATTGCGGCCACAGTAAGCGCTTTACTGAGCCCTGTCACTTGTGTGTATGCACAAGAAACTCAAACTAATACCAACATTGAACGAGTAGAAGTAACAGGATCTCGCTTAAAAGGCGTTGATCTGGAAGGCACTATTCCACTAACCGTGCTAGACCAAGATGCAATCAAACGCTCTGGCGCTAATACTATTCATGAATTACTCAAAGATTTATCTGTTTTTAAAGGCGGAAGTGGCACATTTTCAACCTCTGAAAGTGGCGGTACGTCTACCTCAACACCAGCGGGTCAATCAGCAGCGAGCTTAAGAGGCATGGGGCCATCAGCAACGCTTACATTAATAAATGGGCGAAGAGTTGCGCCTAGCTCATTTGCTGCAGGCACTGAAAACTTTGTAGATGTTAATTCTATTCCACTTGCGGCCATTGAACGTATTGATATTTTAGCCACCGGTGCATCAGCCGTTTATGGTGCTGATGCTGTAGCAGGTGTTATTAACTATATTTTAAAAGATGATTTTGAAGGGGCTGAAATCAATACTTCGTTTGCCGATAGCTTTGAGCAGCATGATGAAAGTAAAAAACAATTAAACTTAGTGTATGGTACAAAAATAGGCGAAAGTAATTTAACAGTATTTGCTGATATATATGACCGTAACGCTTTTAAAGCGACCGATCGTAATTACACGGCCTCTCCCTCTTTAGTGAATGGTTACTCCTATTTACCTAAGCTGGAGAACTCACCTAATATTTATTATTTCAGCAGTCGAGATGGTAACGAACTTCCATCACCAAACTGCAAAACCGAATTAGTTACCACTGAATTAGATGAACAAATTTGTGCTTACTACCCAAATCAAGATGATTATCTAGAAACGCCATTTGAAAGCCTTTCAACCGGCTTTATGTTTAATAGTGAGCTTGGTGGTCTACAATGGCATACTGACTTTTTTTACAGCCAGACCAAGGCAAAAGCGTATTCATCGCCCTCACCTATTAACCAAATTAATGACGACGACGGCCCGTATGTTTTAGAAGACGCCTTATTTATTTACGATAATGCCGATGGTAGTAATGATTTAATGGATCAACTTTATATTGACCCATTTGATACTCAAAGTGGCCGAGAAGTATATGGCTTTGCGTTTGATGCGCGCTTTAATGCCCCAAGAACGGTGGAAGTAGAAACGAAAAACTTTCGCTTGGTAAGCAGTCTAAGTGGTGAAATTGGTGATTGGGGTTGGGAATCTGGTGTTACTCTTTCTCGCTCACGTTCAGAGCAAGAAGCGATTGCAGGGGTTTATAATCGCTACAAGTTCCATGGCGCGATTACAGGCGAGCTATGTTCAGACGGTACGCTGGCAAGTTATGACGGTACTGACTTAAATTGTGCATCTGGGGAGTTGCTACCTTTTTACAACCCTTTCCTTCAAGGCGACGCCGCTAATGATGCCGTTTTGGCAACAGCGCAAGCTCGCCCAACACGCAGTGGAGAAAGTACTGTTTACGGCTGGGATGCTAACTTTAATGGTGAACTATTTACCTTTAACGATCTACCAGCCTATGCCTCATTTGGGATAGAAGCACGCCGTGAAGAGCTAAGCGACATTCCTTCGCTTGATTCACAAGCTCAAGCAGATAAAGACTATCTTGTTGATGTATTTGGCTTTGGCTCTAGTTTATCAGAAGCCGATCGCACTCAATATGCAGCGTTTGCTGAATTAAGTATTTCACTGAGTGAGCAAATAGAGCTACAAGCAGCGGGTCGATACGATCATTACGATGATTTTGGTGGCACCTTTAATCCTAAAATAGGTTTGAGCTATCGCCCGACTGATTCGTTAGTTGTTCGTGGTTCATGGTCAACCTCGTTTAGAGCACCATCATTAACTCAAGCTGGCGTTAAATTAAGAACCACGCAATCTACTTTTGACTGTGGTGCCAACCAAGCTGTAGCCGATTTATACTGTATGGGTGATGGCACCCAAGTGAGTGTTAATTCGTTAGAGTTAGGTAACCCTAATCTAAATGCAGAAGAATCTGAGGCTATTAGTGTTGGCTTTGCATGGAGTCCATCGGCTAATACTAATTTAACCCTTGATTATTGGCAGTTTGATCATGAAGAAGTAATCGATACCAACATGACCGCAGTGCTCGACCGCGCTATAACTGATGCGTCACTTCGTCACTGTGGCATTGTCCCACCGGGCGAGCAAGGCATATCGTACGATGAAGCATTATGTGATGTCACCGACACCAGTGGTTTAAACATAGAGCAAGACGGCGCTAATTTAACTGAAATTTTAAGCAGTTATATAGATGAATTTAACCCACGTGATGACGAGCTATTTTTACCGTTGTTTCGCGATCATGCTATCCCACTTGAAAACACTGGGTCACAAACATTAGCAGGCATAGACTTTAAGTTTGACCATAGGTTTGTTTTACCAAGCGGCGATTTGACCTTTGCGTTTGACGGCACTCATTACCTTGAGTTTGAACGTAATAAACCGGGGTCTGACTCGTTAGAGAAGTTGGTAGGAACTTATCGTTATCCTGAAAATATTGCGCGTATGTCAATAGATTGGGAAGCGCAAAATTACTACCTTAACTTAGGTGCAAACTACACCAGCAGCTACGAAGATGATATAGAAGGCCTGCGTGGTCGTGAAATTGATGAGCTAGATTCGCTTGGCGTATTAGACTCAAAAGGTGAGCATCAGGTTGATGACTGGCTCGTTTGGGATTTATCAGCGGGTTTTTATGTTAATAAATCGCTGACTTTGCGCGCGCGCATCAATAATATTTTTGATAAACAGCCAGCCACTCTTTATGGCTCAAGCCGTGGCTTTGATTCAATTAATCATAATGCCCTAGGTGCTAATTATAAATTAAGTATTAGCTACCGTTTTTAACCACTTAGCCGCAAAGCAAACGCTTTGCGGCCTTCCTTTTATTACTGGTCATGGCTACAGTGACACTGCCTATTAAGTGCTAAAGTACGTTTAAGCGTTTATTTACGCATCAACACAATGACCTTTTATTAAAGTGAAATTATGAAACAAAAACAATTTTCTATGCCAGATGCAAGCATCATTTTGCTGTGTGTGGCAGTGGTTGCCTATATGGCCACGGTATTTATTACCCCTGGGGTATTTAATGCAGAATCTGGTAGCCACACTGTGCAGCTTTCACAATATCAAGCCGTTAACGACCAACAATCACCACCTGTTTTTGCACAAGGTGGCGACATTGGTTTAGCAAATGTATTGTTTGAAGGCTTAGTGTCGGGTGATAAATATGGTGCAGCTATTGGCGTAATGGCGTTTATTTTAATCACTGGCGGTGCCTTTGGCATTATTATGAAAACCGGCGCGATTAATAACGGCATTATGGCACTTATTAATAAAACCAAGCGGGTTGAATGGCTGTTTATTCCCTTACTGTTTTTACTATTTTCGTTAGGCGGCGCGGTATTTGGTATGGGCGAAGAGGCTATTGCATTTTGTATTGTGCTGCTCCCTATTATGCAACAACTTGGCTACGACGCTAAAGTCACGGTACTTACAACTTACGTGGCCACGCAAATAGGCTTTGCCACCTCATGGATGAACCCTTTTAGCATTGCTATAGCGCAATCGATAGCTGAAACCCCAGTATTTTCTGGTGCGGGCTTTCGTATGTTAGCGTGGGCTTGTTTTACCCTTGTAGGCCTTGTGTTTACTATGCGCTATGCAAAACGGATAAAAACACAACCCCAAAAAACGGGTGATCAGCCAACGATTAAACTCAGCCTAGCCGATGCACTCACATTATTAGTGTTTGTATTGGGCATAGCTTGGATCGTATGGGGGGTGATGGCGCGCCAATATTATATTCCTGAGCTTGCTGCACAGTTTTTTTGTATTGGCCTTATCAGTGCAATAATTGCCATCGTGTTTAAAAAGCTAACCGCGAATGAGTGCGCGGATGCGTTTAAACACGGTGCACAAGAATTATTGCCAGCGGCGTTATTAGTCGCACTGGCTAAAGGCATTGTATTACTATTAGGGGGTAGTGATTTAACCACTCCCTCGACCCTCAACACCCTGCTTTATTACTGTGCAAGCAGCATAGCCAGTGTGCCAGATTACATTGCAGCTTGGGGAATGCTGGTGTTTCAAAGTGTATTTAACTTTTTTGTTTCATCGGGTTCAGGCCAAGCTGCCATCACTATGCCGCTGATGTCTCCACTTGGCGATTTGCTCAATGTATCAAGGCAAATTGTAGTATTGGCCTTTCAATTAGGTGATGGATTAACCAACATTTTAATTCCCACCTCAGCTAGTTTAATTGGTTGTTTAGGTGTGGTGAAATTAGATTGGGGAGAATGGGCTGCGTTTATTTGGCGCTTTGCTCTAGCACTTTTTGTATTAGCAAGCGGCTTTATATTTCTTGCTTACTTTATTAATTATCAATAAAAAGAATTTGTTATGTTAACTTTAATTCAAGGTGCAAACGTTTATGCACCTACCTACCTAGGCACACAAGATGTTTTAATTGGCGGTGGTAAAATCATTGCTATTGACGAAAATATAATCCTCGACAGCAGTGTACTCGTCAAACGAATTGACGGTAAAAATAAGCTTGTTACGCCGGGGTTTGTTGACTCGTTAGTGCATATTACCGGTGGCGGTGGCGAAGCTGGATTTGCCAGCCGCACCCCTGAAATGAACCTAACCGATGCAACCCTATCGGGCACTACCACAGTGGTGGGCGCACTGGGTACCGACTCAAGCTCACGTACGCTTACCAATTTGGTTGCCAAAGCAAAAGGCCTAAAAGAGCAAGGGCTGAATGTATTTTGCCATACCGGTTCGTATCATTTACCCGCTAAAACTCTTACTCACTCAATCACTGACGACATCATGTATATAGAGGAGTTTATAGGTGTTGGCGAAGTGGCTATTTCTGATCATCGCAGTAGCCAACCTACGGTCCAGCAATTAGCAGAATTGGCAGCCGAGGCCAAAGTAGCCGGTATGCTCAGTGGTAAAAAAGGCACCGTGAGTATTCATGTCGGCCCTGTCGATAGTCACTTGAGTATTTTGCATCAGGTGGCTCAGCAAAGTGATATTAAGCTTAAACAGTTTTATCCTACGCATATGAACCGCAATAAAGCACTTCTTGATGCCGGTATTCACTTTTGTGATCAAGGCGGTACTATCGACTTTACCACCAGCACCACCGACTACGATTTAGCCCATGGTGAATATGCAGCAGCCCATGCCCTTGCCTACTGCTTAGAACAAGGCGTAGCACCAAATAAACTCACTATGAGCTCAGATGGCCATGCTAGTTTACCTATTTTTGATAAAGACTTTAATTTATTAGGGCTTGAGGTGGGCAAAGAGGCATCACTACTGAGTTCGTTTCAGCAAGCAGTCAAAGAATACAACGTCCCTATAGAGCACGCTTTAATGAGCATAACAAGTAACCCTGCCGATATTTTAGGACTTGATAAAGGCCGTCTTAAAGCAACAAGCGACGCGGATGTTGTCCTTCTCGATAAAAAGACCCTAACCCCTGAGTATGTATGGGCTAACGGCACTTTAATGGTGCAAAACACCCATGCAGTCATAAAAGGAGTGTTCGAGTAACACGCAATGCTGCTGAGAATGCTCAGCAGCATAAAATGCTAGATACTGAGTTATCCTAAGTGCCCACTTTCATAAATTGGGGTCACCCAATATTTTAACGGCGTGTACTTACAAACAGGACTTAGCGCCGTTTTTACTATGGCAAGTTCTGATAATAAAATATGCACCTCAAATTGATAAAAACTGCGATGCCCTTCTACTTGCTCGGCAATATCAAACTCGCTGTGCTCTTTGCTATAGCCTTGAATTTTTTTTAAGTTAAAGCCGGTTATACAGTCTATGCCTATTAATATATCAACTACGTCATCTTTTATATTTGTGGGTGCATTTAGGGTAAAAAGTAACTGTTCAGCCATGTTTCTTCTCCAACCAACCATAAAAGATAGGTAATAAATAAAGTGTTGTAATAGTGGAGGTAATTAACCCGCCAATAACTACGATAGCTAATGGCTTTTGTATTTCAGCCCCTGGACCTGTTGCAAACACCAACGGCAATAAACCAAACATAGCGGTTGTCGCGGTCATTAATACAGGGCGTAGCCGCCTACTAGCACCATCTAAAATGCACTGCGTTACATTTGCAGCAAACATTTTAGTTTGTTCAAAATAGCTGATCATCACAATCGCATTAAGTACGGCTACCCCCAATAGGGCAACAAACCCTACCGATGCAGGCACCGATAAATATTCATTACTAATATACAAAGCAATCACCCCGCCCATCAGCGCAAACGGGATATTGGCAATAATCAGCATTGATTTAGATAGCGATTTAAAGGTAGTAAATAAAATAATAAATATTAATATTAACGCCACAGGAATGAGTACTAATAAATTTTGCGTTGCGCGTTGCTGACTTTCAAACTCGCCACCAAAAGATAAAGTAAATCCACTGGGTAACTTTATATTACTGCTAATTTTAGCTTTAAGTTCATTCACGTAACTCACCACATCACGGTTATCTACGTTGACGCTAACTGAGGCAAAGCGCTTAGCCTTTTCGCGCTCTATTAACAATGGCCCTGTTTTAAAACCAATACTAGCAACGTCTTCAAGCGGCATTAAGCTATTATCTGGCATTAAAATAAGGCTACTTTTTAGCGCTTGAATAGAAGATAAATCCACTAATTGGTTTTTAGCTGTGGCACTATTAAATACAATAGGAATAACACGGTTACCCTCTTGCAGCGTAGACACCTGTAATCCTTCAAGCTGAGACTTTAAATACTCACTTAATGTTTGCGTTGTTAAACCAAATTGACTCGCAACCTCAGGGTTAAGCTTAATATTAACGTATTTGCCCCCTTCAATAAGCGCCATTTGCACATCACTTGCCCCCTCAATACGATTTGCAAGCGCAGTGATTTTTTCTGCAAGCGATGACAAGGTTGCAATGTCGTTACCAAACACTTTAATTGAAATATCGCCAGTGCCACCCGTTAGCATTTCTGATACACGCATTTGAATAGGTTGAGTAAAGCCAATATTAACACCTGGAAATTGCGCAAGCGTTTGGCGAATATGCTCTATTAGTTGCGCTTTTGTAGCAAAGCGCCATTGCTCTTTTGGTGCCAACTCCATAAACACATCGGTTTCGTTTAATCCCATAGGATCAAGCCCCAGTTCATCCGATCCAGTACGCGCGACAATTTGCACTATTTCAGGAGTGTTTTTTAATAAGGTGGCTTCAATTTGCTTGTCTATATCAAGGGAAGCCTGTAGTGAAATACTGGGAGATTTTTCAAGCTGAACAATAATGTCGCCTTCATCTAGCACTGGCATAAAGCTTTTACCAAGTCCCTGAAATAATACGCCACTGAGGATCAGTACCATTATTGAACTAACACTTATTAGCAGTGGCTTTTTAATCGCCTCAGCAAGGGTTTTACTATAAAAACCTTGTAACAACGTCACCATTTTAGGCTGTTTTACGGGTTCATTTTTCAACAATAGCGAGGCTAAAATAGGAATAACTGTAAGCGATAACAATAGCGCACTTAACATAGCAAATACGATAGTGAGCGCTACAGGGGTAAATAATTTCCCCTCAAGCCCGGTGAGCATTAACAGTGGTGAAAATACAATAATAATAATGATAGTGCCTGAAAAAACCGGTGCAGCAACCTCTTTACAGGCGCGATAAATAACATGTAGCCTAGGTAAATGTTGATTATTAGCCAGCCGATTTAAAATATTTTCAACAATCACAACCGATGAATCCACCAGCATACCAATTGCTATCACTAAGCCCCCTAAGCTCATTAGATTGGCTGATAAATTAAACTGTTTCATCATAATGAAAGTTAACAGCGCCGACATAGGTAATGATAACGACACCACTAAAGAGGAGCGAATATCCCCTAAAAACAACGCCAATAATACAATTACTAAAATGATAGCTTGGCCTAATGCGCCGGTAATTGTGCTAATTGCGGTGTTAATAAGATTAGAACGATCGTAAAACACGTTTATGCTGGTACCTTGCGGCAGTGAGGCTTCGATTTGGCGCAGTTTACTTTTTACCTCTGTCACCACTTGCGCTGTGTTACTATTTTTAAGCGCAATAATTAGCCCTTGAACAGCTTCTTCGCTATTTTTAGTCACTGCTCCATAACGAGTTAAACTTCCGACATCAACATTGGCCACATCGCTTAAGCGGATCACTTTATTTTGTGTTGATTTAACGACTGTATTTTTGATGGCCTCTAAATCGCTATATTTACCCTCAGTACGCAAAATTAACGTATCGTTGCCTTTTTCTAAGCGTCCTATGCCACCATTTTGATTGGTTTGCACTATCGCCTCTCGCAGTTGTAAAAAGCTAACTTGATGTTGCTGCATTAATAAGTTGTTGGGGGCGATAGCAAACGTTTTTGCATACCCGCCTAAGCTATTTACATCGGCTACGCCACTCACGGTTCTTAGTAATGGCCGTATTTGCCAATCAAGTAACTCTCTTTTTTCAATCAGCGATAAGTTAGGGCTTTCTATGGTAAACATAAACACTTCAGACAGCGGCGTACTCATTGGTGCCATACCACCACTAATATTGGCAGGTAAGCTAGGTAAAATATTTAACAGCCGCTCGTTTACCTGTTGGCGCGCCCAGTAAATGTCAGTACCTTGTTTAAAGTCAATGGTAATATCAGTAATCGAATACTTGGTGGTAGAGCGCAACATTTGCTGAGCAGGAATGCCCAGTAGTTCGGTTTCAATAATGCGCGTTACTTGGGATTCAATTTCAAGGGCGTTCATACCCGGTAATTTATAAACAATTTTTACTTGGGTAGGCGATATTTCAGGAAATGCATCCACCGGAATACTCAACCACGAGCGAGCTCCTATAACCATAGCAATAATGGCAAAAATACTGACAAATAATCGCTGTGTTAATGAAAACTTTATAAGCAGGTTTAACATTTATTCTCTCCCTAAATGCAACAGCATTCCCTGCAAAGCACTTACTGAGCTAATTAATACTTGTCGGTTATTTAAGGGGATATTGGCGCTAAAAATAAAATCTTGATTACGTGAACCAATTAACTGTACAGGCACAAACTCAAGATGTTCGTCAGCTTTAATGGCAATATAATTGGTATTTTCAAACTCAAATAGTGCCGATTTGGCAACGCTGTAACCCGTTATTTTTTTAACCGGAACCGCTTTAATACTCTGCCCTATAGTTAAGTTACATTGTGCAGAGCCTGGTGATGCCCAAATAGTTTGATGGTACTTATTAGCAATACTGTCTACGCTTTTAATAGTGAGTTGGCATTGATCAGAAACCCTAAAATAAGACACTCCTTTGCCCAAGCTAATAGGAACAGTAAACTTAACCTCAATACTGTTAGGGTCGAGGATGTCGAATGCTCGTTCACCTAACATGCGATTTGCCGCTTGAGTAGGAAATTGTAATATCCCTGTTTTTGGGCTGATCAAGCTCACGTTTTCTTGCTCATCAACCTGCAAATAGCGCATTTGGTGATTTAAATGCTCAAAGCTCAATTTAGCTGCATAGTAACTTTGCGTAATAGTGACCCACTCAGAGCTCCTAATAATTTTATTTTTAAGGTGCACCTTGTTTATATCATAATGGCTCCTAGCTACATTAAGCATGTCTTTTGCTGATTGATAAGTGTCTAAAAAGTGCTGAACATCACTGCCTTGAACAGTTGCCACAATAGCGCCTTTTTTTACATGACTACCGTTAGCGTACAAATAATTAATTTGCGCGACATCAAATGCAAACAATACCGTGTAATTTACACCCGGCTTATAACTCACTTTCCCCATTACACTTTGAGCGTTAATAAAATCGGTGGCGTGAATATTGGCAAACTGAGTATCAAATCCATTTAACTCGCTAGTAGGAATGGGAGCAAGCGTTTGCGCGGCTGACACACGGCTAATAGTTAAACAGGTCAGCACAGCAATAAATAATAACGCGTTAGAGTGTTGCACAAAATTACATCGTATTTTTGTATAATTTAACTGCATTTGGTTTGTCCGCATGTGATTAATTTTATAGAATAACCATGCCCTTTTTACGGGGTTATCGCATCAGGCATACGCCTTAACATGCCAATAAACCTTAATTTTTGTATCACAGTACATATGTCCATTGTAAATTTAACTTACTGATAATAGAGACTTTAATGAGAGATAAAATAATTGCAGCAACACTATTGATGATCATGGTGTTAAATTTTTTTGACGTGATCATGGATTTAAAATTAGGAGTGCCGCAGTGGCATATTTTTACTGAGAGTTTAATTGTGGTTATTTCTGGCTTAGGTGCTCTGTATTTAATTAAAGATATTAACGCACGAACCAAAAAAATTAATAACCTCAAGCGCGAGTTAAACAACTCTGTGACTCAGCTAAACAATATATCGCAGGAAATGAAAGACGCGCGCCATCAATACAGTGGTGTTATACAAACTCAATTTTCTCAGTGGACACTCACTCGTAGCGAGCAGGAAGTAGCTATGCTATTACTCAAAGGACTTAGCTTTAAAGAAATTAGCGCGCTAAGAAGCACTAAAGAAAAAACAGTACGCCAACAAGCTTCAGATATATATAGTAAAGCGGATGTAGAGGGCAGACATGAGTTTGCCGCATGGTTTTTGGAAGACTTTATGCAGCAAAGACACTATGCGCATTCAAGCTCAGCCATTAACTAATGCATTGACTATCGCATATACTTGTGCGCTATTTTAGTCAGCATTAAAGTGGCAGCTAAATTTCGCCATTATGACTCAGGACTTTAAAGCTCAAGGCCATATTTTAGAAAATAGTAATTACGTTGTATTAGTAGTTAATTATATCGTTACAGAAACGATTATGTTTTTAATAAAAATGGGCCCAATTACAGCAAAGCCTCAATCTGATTTAGACTAATAATAACGCAGTTTTTAACAATACTCGTTTTAGAAAGTTACTTTTACCTATAAAAAAACGCCTTAGCTTAATAAACTAAGGCGTTTTTAGTATTATACGCTTAAATTAAAAAGTATATTTTGCACCTAAAGATAGGCGGCGTCCTTTAACATCGAAAAATTCTCCATCGTCGTAAGTGAACGGGTTACGTGGTGGTTCACGGTCAAATATATTGTTAACACCAACACGTAACTGTAGCTCATCCATTAGATAAGTTTTGTACATGAAATCAAATGTTGTGTAAGACGGGATATCATTGTAGTTGTTGTCTTCAATGGTCCAGTCGTTATCATTAACAGTTGCATGACGATAGTTCATGGTTAGCACATACGCTGAGTCATCATGAGAATAAACGGCATTAAAACGGCCCTTCCAACGAGGTGAAGCTATTTCGCCTACATCAGTTCTAAAATCTTCAGCACGGCCTGTAGAGTTATTGTTGTCCTCTATTAGGTAAGTTGCTGTTAGTTTCAATGCTAAGTCACCAGAGAACAACTCAGTGCGGTATGCAGATTCAACATCTACGCCTTTTTTGTTAATAACAGCGGCATTTATAGGACGAGTAAAGAAGTTTTCAATTTCACCCGTTTCTTTATTACGCACAACGTTACTGCAGAAAGGATTATCTAAAGATGACGATTCATAACAAAGCTCAACGCTGTTACGGCCAAAGTATTCAATAGCGCCTTCTACTTCGAATGACCAGTAATCAAGCGTTATATCTAGCCCTTCCACGAACTCAGGTGTATAAATTAAGCCAATGGTATAATCGTTAGATGTTTCATTTTCAAGTGTTTGGTTACCTTGAACATAGCCTGGTAAGCTACCACCTGAAAGCCATTCATCTGATGGCATCCAGCCTTCAGGAAGCCCTGCTGCTTGGCAGTTTTTGATTACATTATCTTTATATTTACTGCCTGATTCAGCGATAGAGTCAGCTCTACACACATCCGCGCGACCTGAGCTAAACGTTTTTGAGTTAGGCGTGAATAAATCCCCTAGGTTGGGAGCGCGTACTGATTTAGAACGGTTTAAGCGTATACGTAACTCATCAGTTACACCCCAGTTTAGGGCTAATTTCCAGGCATTATCTTCACCCGTTACCGAGTAATCCATGTAACGAAATGCTGTTTCAAGGGTTAAATCCGTTGTTAGGAAGGTTTCTTCTAATAATGGAATTGAAATTTCAGCTGAGAGCTCATTTACATCAATCTCACCATCCATCGGAAGGCTTGAATTACCAAAAATTAAGCCTTTTTGCATATTTTCAGACGGTGTAATAGTTGCTGACTCACGGCGGTGCTCAGCGGTAAATGCAGCTGCAACATAACCGGCAGGTAGCTCAAATAAGGCGCCATCTACAGTAACAGCAAACACGGCTTGATCGTGTTGTGCAAAGCGCATTGCATCAGTCGCTATATAGTCTAACTGTGCTTGTGTTGCCGAAGTCGCGCCCATTGTGTTAAACGGTGTACAACCAGAGATAGCCCCAATAACTTCGCCGTCTGCATTACGCTTAGCACATACTACATTGCCTTGGTATTCAACGGCATCAATAGAGTTAGCCAAGTTTTGCGTTAATACTTCGCCAGTCCAAAGAGTATCTTGCTCAATGCGACCAAATTGCGCGTAAGCAGAGTAGCCCCAGTCATCGTTTAAGATACCTTCAGCGCCTATTGAAGTACGGAATACTTCACGCTCTTGGTTATATGCACGATCGCCCCATAAGTTTTCGTTAGCTTGGCGAAGTGTGACTGATGTCAGCCCATTGTCGTCCATTACTTTAGCCATATCGCTTTTTATAAATGCATTGTCGCGACGTATTGTATGGCGGAAGAAGGCTGGAGAGCTCTCTGTCGTTGCATCAGTTTTTGAATAAGTAAAGTCAAAAGTAAGTGCATGGTCGTCATTAAGTTCATAAGTACCATACGCTGAAGCAATTATACGCTCTAGTGGCGTTTGAAAGTAATCTTTATAGCCGTGGCCAAAAACACCATCGCCTTGATTTTGACCATCTTGGAAGTAGCTTGTAGCGTCTCGCCCAACACCTGGGTTTGGAATACGACCTAAACCATAGTCAAACGGTTTTAGGTTACCATTTGCATCAAAAGTGTAGTGGTGATTGTCATAGCCGTTATCAGCAAAGGCGTCTTTGGTAAAAAAGTCACCACCTTCTGAGTAGTAAGCAAGGCCAGTTGGTTGGCCTAAAACAACACGTGAAGGGATACCGTCGTCACCACTTGTATTTGCAGGGTTTGCGAATGAGTTCACAGGGTTACGGTAAAAATCACGGCTCAGCTTGCCATAGCTTTTGTTTTCTGTGTAATTAAATGAAGCAATAAAAGAGAGTTTATCGCCTTCCATACCACCTGTAATTGAGAAGTTGTTTTGCTCGCCGCCACTTTGCTCTGGACGTACAGTAGAAACATCAAGTTCAATCCCATCCATTGATTTTTTAGTAATGATATTTACAACACCAGCTACAGCATCTGCACCGTAAACGGCTGCAGCACCACCTGTAGCAATCTCGATACGCTCAATCATTGTGGTAGGAATGTTGTTTAAATCAACTGCAGTGTCACCCACAGAACCAGGCACAAAGCGACGGCCATTAACAAGCACTAATGTACGCTCTGATCCCAAACCACGAAGATCGGTTGTGTTAAGACCTGACGCATAAATAGTGTTAGTCGTTGTTTCTGGTGATAGGCCAACCGTCGCTTGTGGCATTTCTGCAAGCAAATCATTAACGTTAGTAATACCTTGGTTTTCCATCTCAACACCGCTGATCACAGTCACAGGCGTTGGCGAGGTTAGGTTAAAGCGCTTGATTTTTGAACCAGTCACTTGAATGCGTTCAACTGGTTTAGCATCTGCTGTTGACTGAGCGAATGCACTCGATGCGCCAATAGCACCTGTTACAAGTACTGTATTAACTGCTGCTGCGATAAGATTTATTTTTTTCAACATAACACCTTTCTTTTTACAGAGTGACTTAGTTTGTGATCTCTGCTAGTTAGCCTGAGAAAAAGTTACTTTTGCTAAGCCATTATTTACATGAACGTTAAATATATGCCTTACAATGTAACTAAATGTAATTTATCAGTATTTTTTAACACAGGAATAAAGCTGAGTCTCACCCTTCAAGAATGTATCAGATGTTAAAAATTAGTTTTTTATGTTTTTGTTATGAATAATTACTGGTAAGCCACTTATTTAAAATGACTTTTTATGTAAATTTAGATTTACGAATTAAGTATTAGCGTAAATAACACCAAAAAAAACAACCCCAATTAACCTTTTGATAATGTTAAATAAATATAAAAGCTTTATTTTTGATCGATTATGTTAAGAATGCTCAAAATTTGGTGTGCACTTTTTGTGCGCTTGGTTTTTTTTAGGGAACTTTATTTAAAGAGTCTACTTTTACTGGTTAATTAAACCTCGATACGCGCACTTTTTAACCGGGCGTTTCTTCGTTAACAACTTCGTTTATAGCAAAATCGAGTTTGATACTTGCACTCGTATTTTTTAGCAATTTAGGTATAGTTGCTGCAATATTTTAATAAATCGGATTTTACATGACTCACTCTACTTATCCTATTGGCACACCCGGCAAGCAATGGAATCACGAGGATAAAGCGCATTGGCTGGCATGCCAAAGTATCAAGCGAAGCTATCAACAAGAAGTCGTAACATTAATTGATGAACTTAAAAGCACTCTAGAAGTACAGCAATACGGTGAGCTTAATTATGCCGCAGGTAGCTACCCTTTGTACGCGTTAAAAACCACTAATTTTGATACAAACAAAGCCACAGTTTTAATTACTGGCGGCGTACATGGCTACGAAACCAGTGGTGTTCATGGCGCTTTAAGATTCGCTAAAACATTGGCAAATAAGTACGCTGAGCACTTTAATATTGTAATTACCCCCTGTATTAGCCCATGGGGCTATGAAACAATTAATCGTTGGAACCCTGATGCGGTCGACCCTAATCGCTCTTTTTATCAGGGCAGCCCAGCACAAGAATCAACGGCAGTGATGAACTATGTGCAATCTTTAAATACTGATTTAATCGCGCATATCGATTTACATGAAACAACAGATTCGGATAACAGTGAATTTAGACCTGCACTTGCAGCACGCGAAGGCAAAGTAAACACCAATTGGAATATTCCAGATGGCTTTTATTTAGTGGCTGATAGCAACAAACCTGAACCCGCTTTTCAAAAAGCAATTATTGAACACGTTGAAAAAGTAACGCATATTGCACCTAGTGATGAAAACCAGCAGTTAATTGGCGTTCCACAAACACAATTTGGGGTAATTAATTATGCAGGGCGTGATTTAGGCTTATGTATGGGATTTTCTGAAGCTGCGTATGTCACCACCACTGAAGTGTATCCAGACAGTGCAACGGCTAACCCTGAAGAGTGTATATTAGCGCAAGTTGCTGCAATTTCAGGTGCCTTAGACTACATTATTAATAAGTGACCAATGCAGTAGATAATAAGTAAAAGGAGCGGCTATTGAAATTTGAAAATAACTACGGCAGTTATAGCTTGCGCGTTGAAGGTAATATAGTTATTGGGCAGTTTAAAGGTAACTTAAACCCTCAGTTATTAAATCATTTTAAAGCCGCTTTATTAAATACCATTGAACCGTTTAAGCACTTGCCTTGGGGTTATATTAGCCACTCTCCCGAAGTGATCGCTGCTACCCCCGATGCTGAAAAAAACATGATAGATGTAAGCCAAACAATGGGGATTAATAACTGTTTGATCAGTGCGTTTGTCCTCACCTCGCCTATTGCTATAAGGCAATTGCAGCGGATTATGCACAGCTCTGGTCGTGATGCTCATTTACAAGAATGCTTGTTTGATGATTTGCAAAGCGCCAAAAAATTTGTAATTAAGCAGCTAGCCCTAGCCGAGTCAGGTTGTTAACTGGCTAGGACTCATACTTTATTAATTTTTATAAAACTGGCTGTCTTTGGTAATAGTAATTGCAGGATCCTCTTGCGAAGTAATCACAAAACTCAGCTTGCTCACTTTGCGTGCTAAATCGTAGCCGTCTGCAGTCACCGTTACCGGCACACTTTTCATCAGCCCAGGCTCTACTAATATAGCATTTGGGCTTTGCAATGTAGCCCCCTCTAAACCGCTAATTGAAATTGAATAATGCAGCGGTTGCTGAGTTTTATTGATAATAGTGAGCGTGTAAGGATTTTCAACTAAGCCTTCGTAATTTACCCGGTACAATGCGTTTCTATCTCTAAGTACTGAGGCTTCTATAGGGGTACGTTGTAACATCCATGCAAACATAGATAAAATTAATAGCGCAGTTAACGCCCCATAGCCTACAAGTTTAAGCCTAAATGGATTCGTTTTTTGCCCTGCCATTTGCTTTTCACTGGCGTATTTAATTAAGCCTTTTTCGTAGCCAAACTTATCCATGGTGTCGTCACAAGCGTCAATACATAAACCACAGTTAATACATTCATATTGCAAGCCATTGCGAATATCAATCCCTGCAGGGCATACTTCCACACATAAGTTACAGTCTACGCAATCACCTAAATTAAGCGCTTTAGGATCAGCTTTGCGTTTACGTGGGCCGCGATTTTCACCCCGTTCGCTATCGTAAGTAACCACCAGCGTATCTTTATCAAACATCACCGATTGAAAGCGCGAATACGGACACGCCACAGTACACATTTTTTCACGTAAAAAGCCCGCATTTCCATATGTACAAAACGCAAATAAAAATACCCAAAAACTGGTGATCCCAGACCACTCTAAATTTAACATTTCGAGATACAAGGTTTTAGCGGGGATAAAATACGCTAAAAATGAGGTCGCCGTGAGTATCGAAATAACCAGCCAAGCACTGTGCTTAGTGATTTTTTTTCGCCATTTGGTAATATCCCACGGGCTTTTATCAAGCTTAATACGCTGGTTACGCGTACCCTCTATACGTTGCTCAACCCAAGAAAACATTAACATCCAAATGGTTTGTGGGCAGGTATAACCACACCATACTCTGCCAAGCCAGTTGGTAACAAAAAATAGGGCAAACGCACCCACCATAAACAACATGGCTAAAATCATAAAGTCTTGAGGGAGCAAGGTAAGGCCAAAAATAGTAAATTTTTGGGTGGCCACATCCAATAAAACCGCTTGCTGGCCGTTATATTGAACCCACGGAATGGCAATAAAACTCAGCATTAACAACCAGCCTAAATTGCGCCGTATACGTTGAAAAAAACCTTTTTGCTCGCGTATATAAATTGGCCCCTCTTCTTTATAGGGCTTTATGATCATGTCTTCTTCTTTAATATCAAACTTCATGCTACTTACTTCATAGTGACGGGTATTAAACAAGTATTTGCAACTTTCAGACCACACTGAAAGTTAAACTAAAGTATTGATATTAAATGACTTTAAAAATAAAACCGAACTATAATATCGCGATATTTAGCGATTATCGCGATATATCACGAATTAACTGTTGCGGCGAAGCCCGAGTTTCTGCATTTTTGAGCGTAAGGTACTCTCTGGTAAGCCCAACTTACTTGCCGCGCCTTGTTCGCCTGCAATTTTCCAATTACATAGTGCTAATACGCTGCTTATATGCTGTTTTTGTGCTTCATCAAGTGTAAGCGTTGGGTTCATTACATTATCATCGCCCGCTTTAAGCGACTGACTTAACTGTAATGTAGAGTGTTTAGATAAAATAGCTTCCCGTTCAAGTACATTTTGCAGCTCTCTGATGTTACCTGGCCAGTCATAGGCTTGTAATTGCCTGACCGCTTTTTTACTTAACCCTTGTAACTGTTTACCTAAGCGCTTATTTATTTGCGCAATTAAGTTTTGACACAAGTACGGAATGTCTTCTTTTCGCTCTTTAAGTGCTGGCACATGAATAGGAAACACATTTAAACGGTAATATAAGTCCATTCTAAACTGCCCTGCTTGTACCATTTCCCACAGGTTATGGTTGGTTGCAGCAATGATACGAATATCAACCTTTAGGGTTTGACTACCGCCAACGCGTTCAAATTCACGCTCTTGTAATACCCTCAATAGCTTACTTTGGGACTCTAACGGCAGCTCTGCGACTTCATCTAAAAATAAGGTGCCGTGATCGGCAAGTTCAAAACGTCCTTTACGACGCTCGTTAGCGCCAGTAAATGAGCCCCTTTCATGCCCAAAAAGTTCTGACTCTAATAAACTTGGAGTGAATGCCGCACAATTTACTTTTATAAATGCTTGTTCGTTGCGTTTACTGAGACGGTGTAAGTTACGCGCTACCAACTCTTTGCCAGTGCCATTTTCACCAAGAATGAGTACGGTGCTATCGGTTTCACTCACTAACTGTATTTGATCTAACATGCGTTGGAATACAGCGCTGTGGCCAACTAGTCCTGAATCTTGCCAATCCTCATTAAGCTCGGCAATAAGGTAATCATTCTCATCTTTTAGCTGCTCGCTTAGGTGCTTTACTTGAGCTAACGCTTCGTGCAACTGAGTTTGCGTTTGCTGTTGTGCTGATATATCGCGAAATACTGCTACAGCACCAATAAGCTGGTTATTTTTATAAACGGGAGTGGAGGTATACTCAACAGCAAAGGCACTGCCATCTTTGCGCCAAAATACTTCGTTTTTTACTTCGCGGCGTTTGCCATCAAACATAGTGCAATAAATTTGGCACTCATCGGCAGGGTAAGGAGTGCCATCGGCATGACTATGATGATGATATTGATGTATTTTCTTTCCTAATAATTCATCGGCCGTCCACCCAGTCATTCGCTCTGCAGCTGGGTTTACAAATACCGCATTGCCGGATAAATCAAATCCGTATATGCCCTCACCCACCGCATTAAGCAATAAGGTAGGATCGTTTAAAAAGTTTTTTATCATAATACAACCTCGCGAAATATCGCGATCATTATGCCAATTTTCTCCTGCTTTAACACCTAATAATGACTAAATAACGCCTTAACATCTATTTTGGCTTCTAAGCGCGCTGCAATTAAATATAAGCCGGCTAATTTACGATGAATAAACAATGCATCCACAGGTGGAGTATGCCACTGCTGCGACTGTGCGCTTAACTGTAATCCGGCATCTTTGATGTTGCTAGCAAGCTCACTATTTTTAAAATCAAACTCGCCATTATAGCGAAGTGGCTCGCAAGCCATTAAAAATAAATCAATTACTCTTTCTTTATAGTCATCTTTTAGAGCGTCTTTAAAATAGCCAATAGCAGTGGCAGCATTGAGCACACCTTCACGATCATTATCACTGCCAGCTTTAAACAGGGCTAAATAAGCATCACTAAGGGTAGCCGTAATTTCTCGGGTGGCACCAAAATCAAATAACACAATTTTTTGTGATTCTGGTTGGTAATGGTAATTAGCAAAGTTAGGGTCGGTTTGAACTAACTTAAACTCAAACATTTCTTTAAAAAACAAATCAATTAGTTGCTCTGCAACATGACTTCGCTCAGCAGCGGATAGATCACAAATGCCTTCTATAGGTTTGGCATCAACATACTCCATTGTAAGTACCTGCGCAGTGCTGTGCTCTACATACACATTAGGCACTTTAAAGTGGGGGTTAGTCGATAATAAGTTTTTATAGCGTGCTAAATACTGTGCTTCTAGGGTGTAATCAGCCTCAGCTAGTAACTGCGCTTTCGCTTCTTCAACTAAGAGTTTTATATCCAATTCTTTGGGCAATAATCGCGATAAGGTAAGTAAAGTGATCACATTATCCACATCGCTCACTACACTTTTTGCAATACCTGGGTATTGAATTTTAACCGCTAATTGAGCACCATTTTCTTTATAAGCCAAATGGACCTGCCCAATTGATGCAGCTGCAAAAGGCCTCAACTCAATATGAGAAAAACGCGATAACCAGTCATCCCCCCATTGCTCTTTTAGCACGCTCACTAATTGCTTATGTGGCATTGGGTTGGCATCGGCACGCAACAAAGACAGTAACTGAGCAAGCTCGGGAGTTAATAAGTCGCCAGCATCCATTGAAAGCAGTTGCCCTAGCTTCATTGCCGCACCGCGAAGGTGCGATAGCTGAGTGGCTAAGTTTTCAATATTTTTCGGCTGGAGTAATAAGCTCTTATTATCCCAACCTTTACCACTAAGCGCACTTTTGGTACCGCCCACTAACATATTTGTGGCAACGCCGGTGGCCAATGAGCCTAACTTTGCAAATCGTGAAAGTCGAGAGGTGGGAACGGGTCGCTCATTAGCCATAATTAACCTAATCTATTAATAATAAGGTCAATTAGTACGTTTTATTACGCTTGTTGGATCTAAATTATAACCGAGGCACTAGCTTAATCGCGCCTTCGACTACTTTTAAATCTAAGGGTAAATTACTTAACAGTGCCATTTTAGGGTCGTTCATATTTAACTTATAAACAGGGTTAACCGCTAAAAATGCATTCATGACATCCATCGCCTCATTATCCAGCACTTCTAAATTACCTTTAAAACCCCCGGCATCAATACTTGAATCGCGTAACTTAACATTACGTAAAAATACGGCTTTTTTCTCGCTATCATAAAAAGGCGTGCCTTGTATTTGTAACTTTAAACGCACAGGGTATTTTAATGCAAAGGCATTAATTTCGGCGCTCGAATCAGCACCTAATAAAACATAATCACTGTTGTCGGGACCAATATTAACGCTTAAATCATTCACATCAAACTGCACAGGTAAGCCCATCAGGCTAACTTTTTCACTTAGTTTAGGTAACTCTTTATTTAGTAACGACTCAACCTCTGAATTTGTAAATGAATAAACCGAAATACCCTGAGTGCTGTTACAGGCAGTTAAAAATAATAGTGAAATAAAAACAAAAATTTTCATACAAAACCCTATTCATTAATCGTATTGGCAGTAAGTAGCCATAATAAAAAACCGCTTTAATAGCGGTTTTTTTATTTTAGTTGATAAAAGTTAGTTTACAGCAAAAATAACTTTTAACCTTGCTAGTGTGTCAGTTGTGACTGAACCTTCGCTGAGTGCAATTAATTGCTTTAAATAATAGTTTAAATCAGCGTGGTCTCCACGGTGCTTGTCATCAAGCATTGCCACTTGCTCAACCATTCTTTGCGCTGAGTCATGCGAACTAACGTTGGCTAGTATTTCCATACGGGTTAGCAACTGCTCGATACTTAATGACGTTTTTACCACACCAGTATACTGACTTGGCACTGGCTCATTATTCTCAAGCGCAACAAATAATGCGTTTAAGTTAGCTTGTTCGTTTTTGGCAGCTAATCCGGTTAGCTTTTCATCTATAGCTGACAATAAAGCGGATACTTTAGGCGTTAACGATTTAAATGGCATATACCCTTTAACTTTGGTTTGCAGATCAAGTAATTGGGCTTTACCTTCAACACTATTTAAAGCCGCTTCGAGCTCATTTAGTTCGGCTGTTGCTAGCTTATCTGATTCACCTTGCTCGCGTTTTTGTTGCTCAAACTCTTCGCTGCGTTTAGTGAATGTTGCATCATTAAACTCACGGAATTTTTGCCATAGTGCATTCTCAGCTTTTAAGCCTGCAAACCCTATACTCTGCCATTGTTGCTGTAACTGCTTTAACTGCTGACACGCCTCTGCTAGGTTTTCACTTTGAGATAGCTGTTGCGCTTGCTCAACGAGCTCATTTTTAAGTGCGGCATTGCCTTTATGAAACGCATTAAGTGAAGATACAACTAGCTGCTGTTCTGCCTTATAACGCTCGTTTAAAATTCGGTATGTTTTAGGATCAACTTTACCTACACTACGCCATGCTTTTTGTAATCGGTTGTAGTGGCTTTCAAATTGTTTCCAATCTAAATCAGCATCCTCTGTCGCTTGTAAATGCAGTGCATGCATTTGCGCTATTAGTTGCTCACGCTCTACTTTAGCCGCTTCACGCTGGATTTCTTGCTCTGCGAAATAACTACGACAAGGTGCGAACAATAGCTCAATTTTTTCATCAAACTCATTTCCTTGCTGCTTTTCTTGCTCTGTATCAAGGCGACCTAGTTCATTCCAACGCTTACGCAATACTTTAACTTGGTCAGCACGCTGTTGCGGATCGTTACAAGGCTCATCAACTAACAGTGTTACTTCTTCTAAAAGTGCAGTGCGTTTAGGGGCCGCTGCATACTTTTGCCAATCTTTAGCATCAGCTAGCTGCGCTTCTAGATCAGCTTTTAAGTTAACCAGCGGCTGTTGGTATTTCTCAGTTAGGGCATTAAATAGCTCTTCGAAGCCTTTAAATACACCAAATGCAACATTAAAACGCCCTTCTTCAATTAAACGTTTAACATCACGCGCTTTTCGCTTAGCTTGGCTTTGAGTTTTTTCTAACGGCTTAGTGAGTTCGCTCATTGCAGCTAAAAACTGCTTCTTATGCGCATTAAGCTGAGCTTTAAATGACGTTTGTAAATCAGCGCTAAGTAAATTTAAGTGGCTGCGTGCAGTTTTAAAGGTATTATTGAATGCTGTTAACTGTTGATCGTAATCGCTAAGTTGCTCTGCAGGTTTTATTTCACTAAGCGCATTGTAGGCAATTTTATATTCTTTAATCGCCGCAGTTAGCTCAGGCAACTTAGCAACTTGTGAGAATAATTGCTCAAGCTTATTAATCACTTGTTTTGATTGCTGATCAGCCACCAGTTCCGTTTTATCTAGCGTGTCTTTCGCTTGCGCTACTTTTGCATTAAGCCAGTCTTGCTGAATTTGCTCTGGCGTTTCTAACCCTAACTGTAATGCATTCTCAATTTCTTCACTTAATGCTTCTAACGTAGCTAACGCTAAAACTTGGCGCTGTTGTTGCGCTAAACGTTGCTGCTCTACTTCGTGCTGCGCTTTTAGTATGGCAATGTGGGCATCAAGCTTATCGGTAATTGAAATATATTTAGCATCAAGGGTTTTTACATGTTCTTCGTTTAGCCATTTTAACTCTAGTGCTTGCCACTGTGCCATAAGTTCGGCGGCTTGTGGGTCAACAATAGCGTAGTCGTGTTTATCACGCAGTGCATTAAGCTTGGCTAAAATAACACGGGTAGCATTTTCAACTTGCGCTGGCATTTCAAGCGCTAAACGCTCGTTTTCAAGATGGCTTTCAAGGGCCGTTTTAGCTTCACCTTGAGCATGCTTTAACAAAGCTTTAGCTAACTGCTGTGTAATGACTAAGTCAACTAACTGCTTTTGCAGCTCTTCATTGGCTTCTTTAAAAGCTTTTTCAATCAGTTTAGGGTTTGCTAGGCGTTTTAATAACTTTACTCTTACTTGTAACTCTTTTTCTGCAAATGCCAATTTTTCAAGGGTTTTAACCGGTGCAAAACGTTCAATGTACTCATTTTTAATCTGCGCCGATAAGCTACTTTCACTGTTTAATACAGCAGACGATATTTGCTGCTCAGCTACATCTTTTAATGCCTGATCTTGCTTGTAAGCTTTCCACCAAAGCGGTAAATCGTTTACTTTTTGCAGTGCTTTACGGCGAATTTCAGCCGATGAGTCTTCAAGCGCTAAGGTACTTAAAATTGTTACGTCGCGTGCTACATCAAGTTTTTCAATCGCATCTAAACGAACTTGTTGCTTCGGGTGTTTCCATTTTGGTGTAAAAAGGTGTTTAAAGATCATTTTCACTGAACCTAGCTATTTCGTTATCTGATTTAAATTCTTTTTGTAGTTGCGCTTTGGTTTTTTGGATCATTTCTCCATCTGCACCAATGGTAAACTGCTCGTTTGATTGTGCTACTTTTGCTTGATACAACATCACAAGTTGCACTGTTTGTTGTTTTTGTTCATCTGATAAAGGTGTGCCATCTGGCCACTTTCCTGTTGATGCACCATATTGTAGGCGCTCAAATAATTCTGGAGTAATATTCTGTACTAGGTTGTCAATATTCATGTCATTTTTTCTTTTTCAGAGTCACTAAAATAATACGGTTAATAAGGTACCAAATACAGCCAATGCCTATGGCTGAGGTATACGCATACCACTGAAGTGTTTTTTCTTGAGGTTGTAGGAAGTACAAACAAAAGAAGCCACCTAAAAATAAGATCAGCGCTAAAAAGGAGTGGTTCATAAACATTTGCTGCTTTTTAATTCGCTGCTCACGTTGAAGTTGTTGAACTTGCTCGGCATTTAATTCAGCAACGTTACTTTGGCAATGTGGACACTGCGGATGTTTATCTGAAATTGATTTTGCACATTTGGGGCAACGAATAATCGCCATACATCTCTCTCCATACTACGCATAAAAAAAGCGCCTTTCGGCGCTTTTCATTGTACTTGTTTTATTGCTCTTTGTCTTTTTTGAATTTAACCCAATAGTTCATATTAGGTTATTAGGGTCTGTTTATTCAGCGTCTTTAGATTGCTTCTCAAGACGTTTTTCCCAGAAAGTGGCGTTTTTAATCCCTAATTTAACGGGATCAAACGTGATTTCTCCACCTTTCTTCTTCTGGTCTTCATAATCACTCAAACATGTTAAGGCCGGTTTAGCGACAAAGAAAATAGCTAATATACCCAATATGTTTATCC
The DNA here is from genome assembly GCF_005887175.1 of Pseudoalteromonas sp. S1612. GTDB lineage: Bacteria > Pseudomonadota > Gammaproteobacteria > Enterobacterales > Alteromonadaceae > Pseudoalteromonas > Pseudoalteromonas undina. The sequence continues at coordinate 50,611 of NZ_PNDH01000033.1, forward strand.
ACGCCATTAAGCCAACGCCTATGTCGCCAATAGTCCAAATATAACCTGAGCTATTAACCATGCCGTAGGCTACCATAAACATAATCATAAGTTTTACCACTACAAGCGGAATACTTCCTTTAAAGTAGCGATTTAAGTACGCGATATTAGTCTCAGCAATGAAGTAATAAGCAAGTATAGTGGTAAAAGCAAAGAAGAATAAAGCGATACCTACAAACGCTTCTCCAAAGCTACCAAATACACTAAACAACGCCATTTGGGTAAATGCTGCTGATCCCACTTCAGTTGCCGCATCAACATTTTGTATAATGAATTGTCCTTCTGGCAAAGTGCCGACTACATTGTATTGCTGCGTCATTAAGATCATTAATGCCGTTGCTGTACATACAAAAAGTGTATCAACATAAACAGAAAAAGCTTGCACTAAACCTTGCTGTGCAGGGTGATCAACTTCTGCTGCCGCCGCTGCATGAGGACCTGTACCTTGACCGGCTTCATTAGAATAGATACCACGCTTAACACCCCAGCCAATTGCAGCGCCAAAGCCTGCTTGAGCTGTAAATGCATCACCAATAATAAGCGAGAAAATGCCTGGTACTTTGTCTATGTTTAAAAATACGATAATTAAGGCCAATACGATGTAACCAAGCGCCATAAATGGCACTACAATTTGCGTAAAATTAGCAATGCGCTTTATACCACCAAAGATAATAAACGCTAAAACGATTAGAATAATGGCCAATGCAACGAGTTTAAAACTGCCTACGTCACCAAAAGTTGTAGAGACCATAGTGCCATCACCAAATACTTGAGTGAATGCGTTGCCCACAGCATTTGCTTGTACGCCTGGTAAGAAAACCCCACAGGCTATAATTGCCGACACAGCAAATAATACAGCCAGCCACTTTTGCCCTAAGCAACGGTCAAAATAATAGGCTGGACCACCGCGGTATTGGCCGTCTTCTTCTAGTTTATAAATTTGACCTAATGTTGATTCTGCGTATGCAGTGCTTGCACCTAAAAAAGCAACAACCCACATCCAAAAAATAGCGCCCGGACCACCAAAACCGATTGCGGCTGCAACACCGGCAATATTACCAACCCCTACTCGGCCAGACAATGAAACAGCAAGAGCTTGAAAAGATGAGATCCCTTTTTCTGAGGTGTTGGGGCTAAATAATAGCTTACACATTTCTTTAAAATGTCTAACTTGAGCAAATCGAGTTAGTACGGAGTAAAATAAGCCTGCGCCTAGGCATAAATAGATGAGTGCATCACTCCAAACAACATCATTAACGGCGCTTACAAAAGCTTCCATGAACATCCTCACAGTTATATTTATTATTATTAATTACCATACTCTGCTACTCAGAATACCTGTCATAAGCTTTACGAAATAAGGGGTTAATCTTTTTCGTCTTTCTTATTGCTCAATCGATATTAACTTAAGTACCCAACCTTGTTAACAGTTAATTTTCAAAACAACTTATTGTTTATTTATATTGAGCCTGCTAAGACAACGTTTAACTAAGTGGGAATTGATTAAAATTATAGGTTATTAAATCTGTCGAGAAGGTGTATTGAAACGTTTTAGTGTGATGGTGGGAAATGATTTTTATTTTTTGATACGGCCGGTTTAGCCTTAAATAAAAAGGGCATCAAAATTATTGATACCCTTTAAAACAAGCGTTTTATCTTAAGTTGTCTACAACATTAACAATGGCTGCTAAGGTATCTTGACCAAATTGATATGAACGACGATCTGACCAGCCGTAATCTGGATCAGGTAAGTCATTATTATCTTTAAATGGCATTTCAACGGTGTAAGTAAGCGCTTTAAATTCTTCAGCGGTCGCTGATGAACCTACTGTTAAATTAGCTTGACCTGGTTCGTCTTTATCGTAGCCATGGGTATCTTGAAACTCTGGAGTAATAGTTAAAAGCGCGGCTTTAAAGCTGTCTTCAAGGCCTTTTAGGCGTGCATCATAACTTGGTATGCCTTCACTACCGGCAACAAAGTTATATGGAATGGCTTCATCCCCGTGAATGTCAAGGTGCATATCTAAGCCTGCTTCTCGCATTTTATTAAGCACTAAGTAAACTTCAGGACTATTTTCCATGCTTGGTGTTTGCCATTCACGGTTTAAGTTAACCCCTTTAGCATTAGTACGTAAGTGACCACGTGCACTGCCATCTGGATTCATATTTGGCACTACATAGAATACCGCTTTTGATAGTAAGGCTGCTGCATGTGGGTCTTCATCGTCAAGCAGCTTGTGTAATAAGCCTTCTACAAACCACTCTGCCATAGTTTCACCCGGGTGTTGGCGAGCCGTGACCCAGATGATTTTTTTATCTGCACTTGGCTGACCAATTTTAAGCACGCTCATATCACGGCCATCAAGGGTTTGACCTAGCGTCTCTAACTGACAAAGCTCTTGGCTTTGTGCCCATGATAATAAGTCTAAATGGCGGTCGTAGCTGTAAGGAGAAAAATAGGCAAAGTAAACGCTGCTACACTCAGGCTCAAGCTCAAATGTTAGTGTGCCATTTTCATACGAAGACGGTACACGAAACCATGTTTGACGGTCGTATGAGGCAACAGCTTGGTAGTCTACCCAACCATCTGGGTATGCAGACTTATCAAGATTATTAATATTTAACTGATGTAATTGATAAGGCGTTGTTTCAAGACGAAAGTGAAACCACTGATAAAACTCAGACTGATGATCTTTATTAATTTCTAACTGAATATTTAACGGATCGGTGGCTTCAATAACTTTAATATTACCACTGTCAAAATTGCTACTGATTTTCATTACAACAAACCTATTAGTTAACTGTGTGTCTTGACCAAAGGATTTAGCCAAGAGGTAAGTACGTGTTAATGCACTTTAAACGGCTATTACTACGTACTCAATTTAATAAAGCGTACCATAACCACTACACTTTAAAAATCTTCAGACCTAAAAAAGCCAGCAAGTGCTGGCTTTTTTTAATTGCTCAAGTGTTTATCGAGGTAAACTTGGGAATGAGACTTCTGCCATATCGCGCATACAGCGAACTACCTGGCAGCTATAACCAAACTCATTGTCGTACCATACGTAAAGTACAACACGGTTTTCATCAACAATCGTTGCTTGAGAATCAACAACACCTGCGTAACGACTACCCACTAAATCGGTAGACACGATTTCAGTTGATGCTGTGTAATCGATTTGATCACGTAGGTCTGAGTGAAGTGCTGTTTCACGTAAAAACGCATTAAGTTCTTCAACCGTCGTGCTCTTTTCAAGATTCAAGTTTAAGATAGCTAACGATACGTTTGGTGTAGGTACACGAATTGCGTTACCTGTTAGTTTACCTTCAAGCTCTGGTAATGCTTTAGATACCGCTTTAGCTGCACCTGTTTCAGTGATAACCATGTTAAGTGCCGCAGCACGACCACGACGTTCTGCTTTGTGGTAGTTATCAATTAAGTTTTGGTCATTAGTGTATGAGTGAACTGTTTCAACGTGACCATTCTTAATACCAAACTGATCGTTTAATGCTTTCAATGTTGGTGTTATTGCATTAGTTGTACAACTTGCAGCACATACAATTTTATCTTCAGGTAAAATATCTTGGTTATTTACACCGTAAACGATATTTTTAATGTTGCCCTTAGCTGGCGCTGTTAATAATACTTTTGCAGCACCTTTAGATTCTAAGTGTTGACCAAGGCCAGCTTCATCTTTCCAAATACCTGTGTTATCAACAACAAGTGCGTTTTCGATACCGTAGGCACTGTAATCAACTTCGCTTGGCGAATTAGCGTAGATAACTTGAATGTAACTACCATTAGCTTTAATAGCATTACGTTCTGTATCAATGGTGATTGAACCATTAAACGGACCATGGATAGAATCACGACGCAATAAGCTTGCACGTTTTTCTAAATCGCCGTCTTTACCACCACGCACAACAATAGCGCGTAGGTTTAAGTCGGCGTATGGGCCTGATTTTTCAATTAACAAACGTGCTAATAAGCGGCCGATACGACCAAAGCCGTAAAGTACTACGTCACGTGGCGCTTTAGGCTCAGAATTAACAATTTCAGCTAGTTCGTCTTTAACGAACTCTTCTACTGAACGGCCATTCGCAGCATCTGTGTATAAATAGCTGTATGCTAATTTACCAATATCGATACGGGCAGAATTTAATTCCATTTTGCTGATAGCTTCTAAGAATGGGAAGCTTTCACGCAGGCGAAGTTTAGTTCCTTCAAACTGGGCTACTGATTTGTGAGACTTAATAATATCAATAGTGCTTGAGTTTACTAATGGACGGCCGTAAACAGCGATTTCAATACCACGATTACGGTACAATTTACCAATAATTGGTTGCATGCTTTCAGCGTAATCTTGACGTTCTTGCCAGCTACTTGTGTATTCTAACTCGTGAGATGAGGTCATTTTTTTTACCTAATTAAACAATTTTGAACGGATAGCCTAAGAATGTATCGAATTTTGAGAGCAACACATTCCTTCGGGCAGGCCTATTCTAATTTAATCTCATTTTATTCTCTACTGTTAGAGACTAAAGTTTAGGCTAGAATAATATTATATGAGGGTCTGTTGACCTTTGCGGATTAAAATTTGTTCAAACTAGGGGCAATTTAATCGCGGCGCGAGGTTTGTAACCTAGTGGGCTAAATCAAAACCGAGCAACAAAGAGTAAATCGCCCCTAGGCAGAACCCTTCGGGCAGCGCCTGTTTGGCATTGATGCTGCGTT
>NZ_PNDH01000034.1:0-87321 GCF_005887175.1 Pseudoalteromonas sp. S1612
TTGAAATAAATGACTGTTCGAACAAAAATACAACTAAAAGCTCATTTTAACCACTAAAAACTCCGCGAAAGCCGGATTAACTAACTCACTTTAAGTTTCCAACCGCATTTTTTTTGATACTTAATCTCTTGATTTAGCTCACTTGCCATCAATGGGTGGTTTTTTAACCAGTTATTTTCAAATTGAATCACTAACTCTTCATTCTCAGCTGTTATCTTAAAGTTTGGCAACACATCATCTTGTCGACGCATAGATAAAATAACGGCAATACGTAATAGTCGAACCATATACGCGGCAACAATACTATGTGCACCTAAATGATCTAAGCATCCCTTTTGAAGGTCCCAGCGATGACTATGTGCTATAGCAACGATCACTTTGTGCTCTGATTGTGAAAAACCGGGCATATCGGTATTTTCTAAAATATAAGCGGTATGTTTGTGGTACTGCTTATACTCTATTAATAAACCTATTTCATGAAGCTGCGCGACGGCATTCAAAAGCGGCAATCCGTTTTGTGCTTCAATCGGCCAATAATGACTGACTTCATTAGCTAACAGTGCAGCTAAACTTGATACTCTAGATGCTTGCTTTTGATCAACATGATAACGGTTCATAAAACCATCAATAGTACGTTGGCGAATGTCGGTATTATGTAGCTCCGGTAGCATGCTATATAAAACACCTTCACGAAGAGCTCCACCTGCTAACCCCATTTGTTCTATTTCTAGTGACTCAAACAGTGCAATTAAGATAGCCAGCCCAGATACAAACACTAACCGTCGCTCTTCACTTAACCCTGGTAAATCGAGTTCAGCTATTGTTTTGTAAGCTATGGATTGTTGTTTGATGGTGTAGAGCTTTTCAAGTGTGAGCATTTCATTTAAATTTTGTGCCACCATAATTTCTTGAATAGCTTGCACTGTACCTGACGCACCAGAGGCAAGTTGCCAACCAGCTGTTTTATATTCAGGTGCTATTTCATCAACAACATTTCGCGCTGCTTTTATAGCAGCATTAAAGTTTGCTTCATTTAATTGGCAATCTTTAAAGTAGCGTTCGAGAAAAGTCACGCAACCAATATTGAGGCTCTTATAGTGACGCGCTTCAAAACCTTGGCCAATAACAACCTCGGTACTCGCTCCACCAATATCAATAACCAGCTGCTTGCCAGTACATGAAGAGGTATGTGCAACCCCTTTATAAATCGTTCGTGCTTCTAGCTCGCCGCTAATAACATTAACTTTATGCCCTAATATTTCTTCTGCACGTAGTTTAAAGTCGTCGGCGTTGGTTGCTAAACGAAGTGTTGCAGTGGCAACAATGGTGATGTTTTGCGCTGGAATATCTTGCAACCGCTCTGCAAACAAGGCCAAACATTCCCAGCCTCGTTGCATAGCCTCTAAGCTCAATAAATTATCATCATCAAGCCCAGCCGCGAGTCTTACTTTACGTTTGACGCGTCCTATTGTTTGCAGGCCGCCCGCCATTGATTTGGCAATAAGCATATGAAAGCTATTTGAGCCTAAATCAATGACTGCATATACATTTTTTTGCGGTTTAAGTTGCCCCACCGTTCAAAAACCTCTAGTTACAAATACAATCAAACTAACGATCGGTTAAGACCGTCCTTTTTGGTAACCATTATTTGGGCGACGTCCGTTGTTATTACTACGATTACGTGGACCAGTAGAAAAATTACGTTTTCTATGAATAGTCGGCTTCGTTAAATCATCTAACAATGCACTTTTATCGTAATGTGATAATGGAATGCTGTGCTCAATGTATTCTTCAATTTCATGAAGGTTATAAGCATATTGCTCACACGCAAAGCTAATTGCATGACCTGAAGCGCCTGCTCGAGCTGTACGACCAATACGGTGAACGTAATCTTCGCAATCGTCAGGTAAGTCAAAATTAAATACATGACTTACTTCTGGAATATGCAAACCACGTGCAGCAACATCGGTAGCCACTAAAAAGTCTAGCTCGCCTTTACTAAATTGCGCGAGTATTGACTGGCGTTTCTTTTGGTTTACATCACCGGTGAGCATACCCACTCGATGTCCGTCTGCTTTTAACCATGCATATACGGTTTCACAGCTATGCTTGGTATTAGCAAAAACAATGGCTTTCTCAGGCCATTCTTCTTCAATCAAGGTTAACAACAGCTTAATTTTATCTTCTTGTGAAGGATGAAATAGCTCTTCTTGAATACGTTTACCTGTTTTTACATCGGGCTCTATTTGCACATGCTCAGGGTTGGTCATGTGTTCAAATGCAAGCTCTTGCACACGGTACGATAGCGTAGCAGAGAATAATAAGTTTAAACGCTCTGACGTATCTGGCATACGACGGAACATATAACGAATATCTTTAATAAAACCTAAATCGAACATACGATCGGCTTCATCTAGCACGACTACCTCAATTTCATTAAGGGTGTAACAGCCTTGCTTATATAAATCGATTAGGCGACCTGTGGTGCCAATTAAAATATCAACGCCTTTTTCTAGTTGTGCACGTTGTTTTTCGTAATCTTCGCCACCATATACTAAACCTAAGTTAAGATTACAGTGCGGCGCTAAAATTTTTGCATCTTTGTGTATCTGAATCGCAAGCTCCCGAGTTGGGGCCATGATCAGGGCTCTTGGATGTTTACTAGGTGCTTTGCTAGATTGTAATAACCGGTGGCACGTGGCAGTTAAAAATGCCAACGTTTTGCCAGTACCTGTTTGTGCTTGGCCCGCAATATCGCGCCCTTCACAAATAAAAGGTAGGCATTTAGCTTGAATGGGTGTGCAATATTCAAACCCACTTTCGGTTAACCCGGCAACCACTTCCGGTGCAATAGCAAAGTCTGAAAACTTTTTATCGGTCAAATGTGTCTTAGTCATAGCGTTTAAGCATAACGTTTAAACTTGCAATAAGAAACAAGAGTGTTTAAATACGCACTAAATATTTCGCCTAACTAAACCGGAGAGCGCAATGAGCGAGAAAATAATCCAAATTACCGACGATAGCTTTGAAGCTGACGTATTACAATCAGACAAACCTGTACTAGTAGACTTTTGGGCAGAATGGTGCGGACCGTGTAAGATGATCGCCCCAATTCTAAGCGAAGTTGCTGATGAGTTTGATGGCCGTGTAACTATCACTAAATTAAACATTGACCAAAATGCAGGCACACCACCAAAGTTTGGTATTCGTGGTATCCCTACACTACTACTTTTCAAAGATGGTCAAGTAGCTGCAACTAAAGTAGGCGCACTATCAAAAACACAATTAGTTGAGTTTTTAGAAAATAACATCTAATAAGTGTTAATTAAAAAAAGGGCTCTCAGCCCTTTTTTTATAATTTATTTTGCAGAAGTACTGGACGCTGCTGTAATGACCTGCTAGTTTATAAAGCCAACTAATCCTTAGTTATATTCAACGAACCTCACTCAACGATCTAATAAAGCGATTTTGAGTATGACAACTGTAATAAAGAACCCACCAATATGCATTTACGCGAATTAAAAGACAAGTCTATAAAAGAGCTTGTAAACCAAGCTGAGTCCATGGGGCTCGAAAACGTAGCCCGTTTGAGAAAGCAAGATATCATTTTTGCAATTCTTAAATCACACGCCAAAGGCGGAGAGAATATCTTCGGTGGTGGTGTTTTAGAAATTTTGCAAGATGGTTTTGGCTTTCTGAGATCATCAGAAGCTTCTTACTTAGCAGGCCCAGATGATATTTATGTATCTCCGAGTCAAATTCGCCGCTTTAGTATGCGTACTGGCGACTCTATTTCAGGTCTTATTCGTCCACCAAAAGACGGTGAGCGTTACTTTGCTCTACTGAAAGTAAACGAAGTTAACTTTGATAAACCTGAAAACTCTCGCACTAAAATCCTTTTTGAAAACCTAACTCCCCTTCATGCAAACGAACGTTTTCGTATGGAACGTGGTAACGGCAGTAAAGAAGATATTACTGCACGAGTTCTTGATTTAGCATCACCAATTGGCCGCGGCCAACGTGGTTTATTAGTAGCACCGCCAAAAGCGGGTAAAACAATGTTGCTACAAAATATTGCGCAATCAATCACACATAATCACCCTGACGTTACATTAATGGTTTTACTTATTGATGAACGCCCGGAAGAAGTTACTGAGATGCAACGCCTAGTAAAAGGCGAAGTTATTGCATCAACATTTGATGAGCCAGCTTCTCGCCACGTACAAGTTGCGGAAATGGTTATCGAAAAAGCAAAGCGCTTAGTTGAGCATAAAAAAGACGTTGTTATTTTACTTGATTCAATCACCCGTTTAGCACGTGCATATAACACGGTTATTCCATCATCAGGTAAAGTACTAACCGGTGGTGTAGATGCTAATGCGCTACATAAACCTAAGCGTTTCTTTGGGGCTGCACGTAACGTTGAAGAAGGCGGTAGCTTAACAATTATTGCGACGGCGCTTATTGATACCGGCTCTAAAATGGATGAAGTTATCTACGAAGAGTTCAAAGGTACAGGTAACATGGAACTACACCTTAACCGTAAAATTGCGGAAAAACGTGTATTCCCAGCTATCGACTTTAATCGCTCTGGTACACGCCGTGAAGAATTACTAACTAAGCCAGATGAACTACAAAAGCTGTGGATTTTACGTAAAATAGTACATGACATGTCAGAAATTGACGCCATGGAATTTTTAATTGATAAACTATCGATGAGTAAAACCAACGATGAGTTTTTTGATTCGATGAAACGTAAGTAAGCTAAACTCTAGTTAAATCAACGTTTCTAAATAAAAAAGACACCAAATGGTGTCTTTTTTGTTTTTAGAGTAAGTTAATTTATTCGTATTTTTTAAACAGTGCCTGTAAGTTATTGACTAATGTTGTTAGCCTTTGTGTATTTATTTGTGGCTGAAGTAATTCATCGTCTAGCGCTTTTGCCGCTAAGGCTATGTCTTTAAACTCGAACATTTGTGCCGCCCCTAACACTCGATGGCTATCTTTTTGTAGTGCCTGATAATCAGCATCTTTAAAGTGTAGCTCAATAAGCTCGCTTTCTTCGGCTAAACTTTGTTGAAAGCTCGTTACTAAATCACTCATATCAACATGAATCTGTTCAGTTGATACCTCTGTATTTGCAGCATTTAAGTATTTTGCTAGCACAGTATAAAAAGACTCTTTATCGATTGGCTTTGCTAAATAGTCACTAAACCCAAGTGATAGGTAATGGTCAATTTCGTGGCTCATGGCATTGGCCGTTAATGCTAAAATAGGCTGCTCATAACCACATTGCTTGAGTAGTTCAAACGCAGAAATACCATCCATAACAGGCATTTGAATATCTAACAGTACTAAATCTGGGTATAGCTTTAAACTTTGTTCTACTGCTTGCTCACCGTTTTCAACGGCAATCACTTCTAGCCCAAGAGAATGTAAATAACGACTGATCAGTTTGCGGTTATCACTGTGATCTTCAGCAAGCACCACCTTACCCGATAATAATCTGTGTCGCTCATCTGACTTAGTTTGCTGATCGTCATGGCAAACTTGCTCTTCAACTTGTATACAAGGCAAATAAAATGAAAACTCACTGCCTTTTTTAAACTCACTCTGCACACTTATGTAGCCACCCATCATCGCCGCTAATTGCTGCGACAAGCTCAAACCTAGTCCTGTGCCACCAAAACGTCGACTAATACTGTTATCTGCTTGGCTAAAACACTCAAAAATAAGTTTAAGTTGAGATGAGCTCATGCCAATCCCAGTGTCTTTAATCGAAAAGAGTAACCCTTGCTCGGTTTTACTAACACCAATAGTTACTTGCCCTTTATGAGTAAACTTAATGGCATTAGCACATAAATTAATAAGAATTTGTTTTACTCGCGTTAAATCTAATCGCGTAAAATAGGATTTTTCTAACTGGCAGTCTAAAACTAACGATAAACCTTTCGCTTTAGTTTGAGGAGAAAACATAGCGTGAATATCGTTTATAAGCTTCACCACATCAAAACAACTAATATTAAGTTCTAACCGGTTTGCCTCTATCTTACTTAAGTCCAACACATCATTAATCAAGCTTTTTAAATGCTCACTTTGACGTTGTATTACTCTAAGCTCATCTTGTAACTGTTCCGGCTTGTATAGACCATTAATAAGATCATCAGTTTGTGCCAAAATAGCAGTTAACGGTGTTCTTATTTCATGGCTTATATTCGCTAAAAACTGGCTTTTCACCTCGTTTGCTTCACGTAGCTCTTGCGCCACACTTTGTAGCTCTTTAGTACGCTGTTCAACTTGTTCGCTTAACTTTAACTTAGCTTGCTTTTCTGTTCGGCGCTTATAAACAGCAATTACCGTAATTAAAATTAATATGGCAACAATCACCAACAAAAATGTTAACTGTGAACGTTTAGCTATTTGCAATTCTTGTAAGTATTGTTGTTGTTTTAATTGTTTAATTTCTTGGTTTAGCTGATTCGATTCAAACTGGATTTGAAATTGACTGACCGCTTTTGAGGCTTCTTCGGTATTCACACTACGCTGATAATCAACGTACTGTTGGTGTAAATTTAGCGCTTTTTCATAATCCCCTAAGCTCGCATTTATTAGTGCTTCAATTCCTAAGCCATCTTTAATACGCATGCCATTATTGTACTCTTTGGCAAGGGTAATTGAGTGCTCTGAGGTTTGTTTAGCACTTTGCGTATCACCTTGTACAAATTGAACAATTGACAACACATGTAACGCTGCCGCCAGTAAAGACTTATTATCTGCCTCTATTGCAAATTGTTGGCCCGCATTAGCGTGATAAAAGGCAACATCAAATTTATTTAGCTTAAGGTTGATGGTGGCTAAATTTGTATGCTTGGTAGAAAGTTGAAACGCATTATTAACGCTTTGATAGTAACGTAAGGCCAACTGATTATAATGCAGTGCTAATTGGTACTGTCTCGATTCTGTGTACGCCACCCCCATATTACCGTATGCTTGGGCAACACCGTCTTCATCGCCAAGTTCTTGAAAAACTTTTAAAACCTCACGGTACATCTCAAGAGCTGACTCATATCGAGAGAGACGAATATAAATACCGGCAATATTATGTAATATATCGGCCTTATCTTGTGCGCTCCCCTCTTTTTCATAAATTACTTTGGCTTGCTGATAATAATCAAGAGCTAGCTCCATGTTATACATATCAAAATAAGCAAGCCCGATATTACTAAGTAAATTAGCCTGTTTTATCGGACTTTTAAGCGCAATTGCGATGTTTAACGCGCGGCTATAATCAACGACCGCTTGTTGCACTAACCCTTGATAATAAAGCACAACTCCTTGCATTTTAATCGCACGAAAGAAAAGTTTAGGCTGATCTTTTAACGTACTATTGGTCTCTAGCAATTTAAAATATTTTAGTGCATTGGCTAAATCACTTTGCGCAAACGCCAGCTCAGCTAAATCGCTATAAATAGTAATGCGTTGTAAATTTGGAACATCAGGGTTCGATAAGATATCGGTTGCAAGGCGATGCTTTTCAGACCATGCTTGTTCAAGATTAAACTGCTCAAACAAACTTGGCTGCTCATTTGATAAAGCGTCATTTGATGCACTACTTAAAACAGCCAAAAAGCCAATAAAGCAGATGCGCTTTAACTGAGTCAGCATAAAAATATCCTTAAATCCTTGCTAGCCATAACAAAACGACACCCAAACCAAGTATAAACATCTAATTTAGACCAATTCAAAACAGGCACTCACGCCCACTCCTTGGGGTTTAATGTTATTTGGGTATATGATAATTTATCCAAGATACACTAATTAATAGATTGTAAACAATGCTTAACCCTCTGATAGATGAGATTTTTGAACTATTAATCAATAAAAAAGTGTGGATGGTTCATACTTTAGCATCTGAGTTAAAACAACGTGGGTTTCTTGATACTTTAGCTGCCGAGCCTGAGCGCGACCTATTTAAGCGCAATTTTTTAATTATGAATGCGCTTTATCAGCTACAACAGCAATTAATGCCAAAACAACAATTAGTCGTTAAAAGCTTACATATTGAACTAGTAAACAGTTCCAGTTATAACCAACTACATCCTAACGATCCACTACGCGACTATTATTTAAACTGGCAAAATTTTGAAACATCTACGGATGAAGTCAAGGCGTTATTAGATAGCTTTTGGCAGCAATTTAGTAGGCCTACTTATCGCGAAATTCCGCTGAGTAATGAGCAGCAACAACAACTGCTGGTGCGTTGGCAATTAACATCGCCAGTCACACTAAAAGCATTACAAAAGCGTTGGCGACAACTTGCAGTGCAGCATCATCCAGATAAACAAGGGGGTGACAATGAGGTGTTTAAACAACTAAAAATAGAGTATGAGCAACTCAAGGCGAGTTGCTCAGATTAGATCGAGAGTTAACGCGTTAGCCGACGAGCACGAATTTTACGTCCTTTAATATTACCTTCGGTTAATTTGCGTAACGCTGGTTTAGATGAGTTACGCTCTACCGCAACAAATGCCACGTTATCAAGTACGTTGATTTTACCAACTTGGCGCCCAGCAACACCGTCTTTTCCGGTTAATGCGCCTAAAATATCACCCGCGCGCACTTTTTGCTTTTTACCCGCATCTATCATCAGCGTCACCATTTCAGGTTTGTATGGCGGCTTATCTAGTAGGTTATAAGATGGCATTGGCTCAGGAGTAAAGTCACGCTCGTAATGGTCGCCAATTTGAGCCACTTTAAATTGCTCTGCCTCACCATAAATAGAACACGCAACCCCTTTTTTACCTGCTCGCCCTGTACGGCCAACACGATGTACATGAGTTTGTGGATCGTGAGCTAAGTGATAGTTAATCACCATGTCCATGTCATCAATATCTAAACCTCGTGCAGCTACATCGGTAGCCACTAAAATAGACGCACTTTTATTCGCAAAATGAATCAGTGTACGCTCACGGTCACGCTGCTCTAAATCACCATGCAGCGCCACCGCACTAAAGCCTTCATCGGCTAAATCATCACATACTTGCTGCGTTTCAACCTTGGTATTACAAAACACCACACAGCTTTGCGGGGTAAATTTAAGAAGTAACAGCTTAAGCGTTGGATAACGCTGTTTATTATTATCCATTTTGTAGAAGTATTGCTTAATCGTGCTTTTTTCTTGCTGCTCTTCTGCTTTAATCATTTCTGGATTACTAAGTACACGCTTAGCAATAGCTTCGATTGATTTTGGAAAAGTAGCACTAAATAACAACGTTTGACGATTGGTTGGAATGCGATCAATTATGGCATCGAGAGTGTCTTGAAAACCCATATCAAGCATTTGGTCGGCTTCATCAAGTACCAGGGTTTCAACATCATCTAAACGCAATGTACCTTTGCGAATATGATCGTCAACTCGCCCCGGTGTACCCACAATAATATGTGCACCATGTTCGAGTGAACCAATTTGCGGCCCAATTGAAACCCCACCACACAAAGTTAAAATCTTAATGTTATGAATACCACGCGCTAGTTTACGCATCTCAACCGCCACTTGCTCTGCAAGCTCACGAGTTGGGCATAATACTAGCGACTGAATACGAAAGCGTTTTACATTTAGCTTGGCTAAAACGCCTAAACTAAATGCCGCTGTTTTACCTGAGCCTGTTTTGGCTTGGGCAATAATATCTTTGCCACTTAAAACAGGTGGTAGGCTTTGCGCCTGTACAGGCGTCATTTGGGTGTAGCCAAGCGTTGATAAATTATCAACTAACCCTGAAGGTAAGGCCAACGATGAAAAAGCAGTTGCAGTCACAGTAAATTCCATAGCAAAAAATAACTCGAGAAAAGTCTCAATTAATATGCGGCTAATAATAGCAGAATTAACAATTAGCAACCATTAGCAACGTACGATTAAAAGTTGCAATAAAGATATTGCAAATGATAGTTGTTTTCATTAAGATCTGCGGCGTTTTACTACTCTAATAATTCTAAGCCGGAAGCCACTAATGAAACTTAACCCTCTTTTTATTGCACTTTTAGCCAGCACCTCTGCAAATGCATTTGCCAACACCGCAAATATAGAACGCATTGAAGTTAAAGGTAGCTACTTCAACGACTACAAAGTAGATAATGCCAGTGGGGCAATGAGAACCTCAACCTCATTACTCGATACCGCACAGTCAGTTACCGTAATCACTGACACAATCGTTAATGAGCAACTAGCAACCACTCTTGGTGAAGTATTGACCAATGATGCTAGTTTAACTGCAGGGTCTAAACAACGAAACAGAGAAGTATTTAACTTACGTGGTTTTCAATTAAGCTCATCAACCGGCTACCTGCGTGATGGCCACCAGCATTGGTCTCATTACCAACAACCCATTGAAATTTTAGAGCAAGTAGAAGTTATTAAAGGCCCTTCAAGTATTTTGTATGGGCAATCAGGCCCCGGTGGCCTAGTTAACATGGTAACTAAAAAGCCAACTGCACAAACGCTATTTAGTGCCAGTGCCGATGTTGACCAACATGGTTCAACTCGCTTTATGCTTGATGCTGGCGGCGCACTCACCGAGGCTGAAGATTTACGTGCCCGTGGTGTATTAGTAAAACAAGATGTTGAATACTGGCGAGAATACCAAAATGGTGATAACCGCGAACGCGATCGCTTCTTAGGTGCCTTAGTGGTTGATTACGATATTAGCGATAATGCCCTAGTACGTGTTCATTATGATCGCACTGATGACGAAGCAGGCTTAGATACTGGCGCTTGGATAGATAATGATGCCAACATTATTGGCGATGACAAAACAATTCGTGATATGTCATGGGCCTTTACCGACATTACTGTTGAAAACATGGGTATTGATTTCAAAGTATTTTTAACCGATAACTGGCAAGTAAATTTAGGCTACAATGAGCAAACGTTTGAACGCCAGCGCTTTGAGTCAGCACCACGTAAGCCAAGTGACTTTATCGAAGGTGATAGTTACCCGTCACGTCCTTACGATCGCTTCGATGATTGGCAGTTTAAAACTGCTTTTATTGACTTCATTGGCGAATTTGAAACAGTGGGTTTACATCATCAATTACTTGTAGGCGTTAACTCACTGGATTATTACTACGGCCAATTACGCACATCTGCTGATACGATTAATTTTTCTGCCGATCAAAATGAGCCTAATCGCCCAAATATAAGTTACAAATCAGATGACACTATTAGCTCATCTGCTTACGACTACTACGGGGTTTATATCCAAGATTTAATTTCATTCTCACCAGAATGGCAACTATCACTGGGTGGTCGTTACGATAAACAAAGTAAAGAAAACAGCAATAACGAATCGTTCGTACCTAAAGTTGGTGTACTTTACCATCCAAATGCCTCTGCAACTGTTTATGCAAGCTACTCAGAAGGATTTGAGCCGCAAAACGAAACATTAGTAAATGATAAAGATGTTAATAACGGTATGAAGCTCGATGCTATTACCTCTGAGCAAAAGGAAATTGGGGTGAAATGGCAACTGTTTGATGACCGATTAATGCTTAGCGGTGCCTTATTTGATATTAGCAAAACAGGCACCTTAGTGAGTGAAGATCTTGTTAACCCTATCGGTGATATAACGAGCATTACCACGCAGGCAGGTGAGCAACGCCATAAAGGTTTTGAGCTTGCAGCTCAGGGCGCTGCAACTGACCGTTTATTTGTTATGGCATCAACCATGTATTTAGATGCTAACTATGAGCGTGATGAAAAATTAGAGGGCAAACGCCCTACTGATGCTCCAAAATGGTCTGCCTCTTTATGGACACGTTATGAACTCAATGACGCTGTTGCTTTTAATGCAGGTGCGTTCTACGAAGGAGAGCGTTTTGCTGATAACGCTAACACCGTAACAAAAGAGGGTTATACTCGTGTTGATATTGGCGCAACCTACAAGCTTAACTTAAATAACAACGATATTAACTTACGTTTAAATATTGAGAACTTATTCGATAAAAACTACCTAGCCGGTGGCGGTTTAAATAACGTTACCGTAGGTGAAGGCACTAGCGTACGTTTAGCTGCACAATTTAGCTTCTAAGCTGATTCTCTACAAAGCCCATATTAAAAAGTATGGGCTATATAAACTAATCCTATATGACATAATTACTTACAGTTTGCTGCTTTACTAATTTATCACTTGCTCTAAAGTTGTAAATTAACAAGGAGCCTTATTATGTTGCTTTTCAATACTAGTCAGTCATTCCCTCATTTTACACACGTTCAGTGCTGCCCTGACTGCAACAACAACAGCTATCACTTAGTTAATCAAAGCCGCTTTTTACGCTTTACCATTTTTCCTATATTTCCGATCAAGTTAAGCTATAAACGCGAGTGCTATCAATGCGGACATAGTGAGGCTATCAATATTAAAACGTTACCTCTGTTTGAAAAGCTTAGCCTACCAAAATACTGTATTGGATTAATTTTATTACTATGGGGGGCGTTATTTTTTTATCAAAAGCACCTCAACACTGAAGCACTAAAACAAAGCTATTTAACCTCCCCAAAAGCTTATGATACCTATTTAGTTAAAGCCGATAAGTTCACTCACGAACCATGGACACTCACTAATTTAAAAGTTGCGCAAGTACTCAGCTTTGATGAGCAATTTATAACGTTTCAGGTGAGTAATTACAGCTATAAGCGCACTAGTGCCATTACCACAGCGATGCGTGCAAGTTTATTAGTACAAAGGGATTACTTTTCTTCTCAAACTATTACTCTGCCTCGTAGTGAAATAAAACGTTTATACGAAGATGACATTATATTTGACGTGCTACGCCCACAAGCATATTCACTTTATGGCGGGTTTGTGATGTTTCCACCTAAACCTAAACCTCTTTATAAAGGCTTAAAGCTCGATGAGAATAATCAGCAAGGGATTATTTACTATAAAGATAAGCAATATAACGAAGCGCTTGAAAGCTTTAACCTAGCAGCAAACTCAGGCTCACAATGGGGTCAACTAAATCTTGCTCAAATGTATCGTGATGGACAAGGTACAAAAAAGAACATTCAGCAAGCGATTTATTGGTATAAAAAAGCCATTGCTCAAGGTAATAGCAAAGCTAAATACGAACTTGAGCAACTATGCAAAACAACTCAGTGCGAATAAAATAAAGTAGCGTTACCACCGCTACTTATTTGCTTTAAATAACTTAGTATAAGCGACATGCGCAATCACAAGAACCAAACCAGCACCTATTCCTAACAGTCCGTCAAATACTAAAGGGGCTAGTATTTCTCCTGTGCTACCAGCAACCGACTGCGCATAATGAGTTACATCCACTTGGGTATGATGCAAAAGCTCAATTGCGTGTACTAAAATTCCACCACCCACTAAAAACATTGCCACTGTGCCCGCAAAGGCTAAAAACTGCATTAACCGTGGGGCTGCAGCTAATAAGGCTTTACCGAGTAATTCTTTAAACTTACTTGCGGAGAGTTTGGATTGATTAAGTAAATATAAGCCCGCATCATCAAGCTTTACAATCCCTGCTACCAGTCCATAAACACCAATTGTCATAATGATGGCAATCACACTCAATACCAGCGCCTGGTTCATTAATGTCGCCCCTGCGACCGTGCCTAATGTAATAACAATAATTTCGGCGGAAAGAATAAAATCAGTACGAATGGCGCCTTTAACTTTTTGTTTTTCATACTCTGCCAGGTCTAAATTTTCAGCACCTTCTGTCGCTTCTGCATGATGAGATAAAAATATTTTTTCTGCGCCTTCAAAACATAAAAATAAGCCACCTATCATTAAAAGTGGAGTAATTAGCCAAGGCAACCACACACTAATTAATAACGCAGCAGGGACTAATATGGCTTTATTTAAAAACGACCCCTTTGCCACTGCCCATACAACGGGCAGCTCCCTATCAGCAGTAACCCCAGTAACTTGCTGAGCATTAAGTGCCAAATCATCACCAAGTACTCCGGCTGTTTTCTTTGTCGCAACTTTACTCATGGTCGCAATATCATCCAGCAAAGTCGTTATATCATCCAGTAATGTTAAAAGGTTGGTGCCAGCCATGAAATTTCCTAACTAAAAATAAGATCTTAAACATAACGTAAAGCTATATTTTCACCAACGGTTAATTTAGCTTTGTTAAGCTCTTAATTAAACAAGGGACTCAATAAGGCACAGCCAATGAAACACGCTATCGTTATTATTGCTCTAATAGCTTTGACTGCATGCAATAAGCAGCCAGTTACAAATAACTATGTTTGCGATAACGTACCTGCAAAACTTGATATTATTAGCAACAAGCAAGCAAAGCTGAGCTTTTATGATCATGATTACATATTGAATCATGAGGTGAGTGCTTCAGGCAGTAAATACATTAATCAAGAGGTGTTATTTTGGAGTAAAGGAGAGCAAGCAATGCTAATAATTAACGGCAAAAAATACCAATGCAGCAGCAATTAACCAATAACTAACATCAAATTAAAAAACTTGCTACACTAACAAAAGTCTTAATATTGTTGATAAAGTTATGCAATCTCTCGCTATAAAACATAAAATAATTTTAGCCTTTTCAGCCATTGGCTTGTTAATGCTTACTAGCTGCATATTTTTTTACTGGTCGCTAAATCAAATTAGTATCACTAACACACGTATAGAAGCGTTGGCAGTGCCTGTACAACAAGCCAGTAAAGACCTTCGTTTATCACTCCTTTCTATCACTAAATTTAATGCCATTGCTTATAGCCAAACTAAACTTAATTTACTGCTGGAAAATAAAAAGCAGGCACACGCTGAACAAACGCAGTTTTTTAGTAAATTAGAAACACTAAAAGCACAAGTTGCCCAGCAGCAAGGTATGCAAACACTTCTTACAGCTATTAACAAAGACTTCGCCCAGCTAAATACAATAAGCAACCAAATGCTTGCAGCAAAAGAGCAACGATTTAAGGCGCAAAGCTCAGCCGCAGCACTAACAATTACGTTTAATGAACAGATTCGTGAACTCAGTAACCGCTTGCTTGATATAGAGCTCATAAACGTTGAGAGCAACCAGCAACCACTTTTGAATGCAGTATTTGGCACTGCGACTCGTGTTGATGATTTATTATTTACTTTAAATAATAATGTCAAAGGGATTGGGCAAATAACAACTTCAGAAAATATAAACGATCATCAGCAAGATACCTCTTTTTTACTCGATAATATTAAATCTAATCTTAGCTACTTAGAGCAACAAGCCGCCCCAATTGCTAATAAACTCAACGCTAATGAGCTAATTACAGCGTTTAACGATTTAAGCAGCTTATTAAATAATCCTGATGGGCTGTATGCATTGCAAAATGCTGTGCTCAATAATAAAGATAAAGTTGATCAGCGGTTTGAAAGCTTTCAACAGGCATTTATTAGTATTGAAAGTCAACTGATTGAGCTTAACAAACTGGCTGACATACGCTTTAACTCCCTACAAGAGAGCGCTAAGTCAGCGATTAATACCGGCTCTAGTTTAGTGATTATTATTGCGTTTGTTTTAATTGCTTTGCTGATTATTATTTCAGTTTTTACGACTAACGCTATGCTAAAACCGCTTAAAAAGGTAAACAAAGAACTTGCTCACATAGCCTCAGGTGACTTTTCTAAGCGTAGCAATCCCCGCAGTAAAGATGAATTTGGTACTCTGATGCATAACACTAATAAGCTTTGTGATGATTTAACTCACTTAATAAAAGCCATTAGTAACGATGCTTACGAACTAGATAATTCAGCTATTCAAACCAGCGAAAAAGGCCAGCAAATGACCATTGTTGCTAAGCAACAGCTGGAACGTAGTGCACAAGCAACCTCATTAGCACAGCAAATGTTGCAAAGTTCTCAAGCCGTACACGAACAAGCGCAAAGCACCTCTAATGAAATTACTAATGCCTCGCAATTTGCCAATGACGTTAACGACATTGCAAATAATAATAGCCAAAGCATTGAAGCACTTTTAAGCCGCTTAGATAGAGCAGTAAGCAGTACAGAAGAACTAGCTCAATATACGCAACTAATTGGTGCCATTGTCGATACCATTAGCAGTATTGCAGAGCAAACTAACTTACTGGCACTTAATGCCGCAATTGAAGCGGCACGTGCTGGTGAACATGGTCGAGGTTTTGCCGTAGTAGCCGATGAAGTACGCTCGCTTGCAGCCCGCACACAAAGTTCTACAAGCGAAATTACCACCATGATTAACACTCTACAGCAGCATACTCAAACCACTCAAACTGAAATAAATGATGGGCAACAACAGGCTAAGCATTGCGTTGAAAACAGTACTGAACTAAATAGTGCTGTTGAGCGTATTAAGAGCACGCTGGTATCGGTTAATGCTATGAGTAAAGAGATTGCGAGTGCCTCACATGAACAACTGGCAAACAGCACCGATATTCAACAAATAATGGCTAAGGTAACCGAGCAGGCTACCTTAAATGCCAACAATGCAACGACCCTAGCAAGCGAAAGTGAAGACGTTAACCAACTTGCACACTCGTTAAAAGGTGCAGTAGAGCGCTTTAAGTTTTAAGCGCAGCTAATGACTTGGCTTGTATGAACTGGGTATAATACTTTTAACTTTTTGCTAAGTAACGGCCCACAATGAAATACAAAGATCTGCGCGATTTTATCGATTTACTTGAGAAACGAGGCGAGTTAAAACGCATCAGCCAAGAAATCGACCCGTATCTTGAGATGACCGAAATTGCTGACCGCACACTGCGTGCCGAAGGCCCTGCTTTATTATTTGAAAACCCTAAAGGGTACGACATTCCCGTTTTAGCTAACTTGTTTGGTACCCCAAAGCGTGTAGCTATGGGTATGGGCCAAGAAGATGTGAGTGAATTACGTGAAGTAGGAAAATTACTCGCATTTCTAAAAGAGCCTGAGCCGCCAAAAGGCATTAAAGAAGCGCTCGGACAAATTCCGGTATTCAAGCAAGTACTTAATATGCCGGCTAAAGAAGTTAAAAAAGCCCCCTGCCAACAAGTTATTTTACAAGGTGACGACGTTGACTTAACTAAGTTTCCTATTCAGCACTGCTGGCCTGGCGATGCTGCACCTTTGATTACTTGGGGTTTAACCGTTACCAAAGGACCTCACAAAAAGCGCCAAAATTTAGGGATTTATCGTCAACAGCTATTGGGTAAAAATAAAATCATTATGCGTTGGTTATCTCATCGCGGTGGCGCGCTTGATTTTCAAGAGTGGTGTAAAGAACACCCTGGTCAGCCCTACCCTGTTTCGGTGGCATTAGGTGCAGATCCTGCGACTATTTTAGGTGCTGTTACCCCCGTTCCAGATACGTTAAGCGAATATGCCTTTGCAGGTTTACTACGTGGTAGTAAAACTGAAGTAGTTAAGTCAATCTCGAATGATTTACAAGTACCAGCCAGTGCAGAAATCGTACTTGAAGGGCATATTATGCCTGGAGAGATGGCGCCGGAAGGTCCATATGGCGACCACACAGGATACTACAACGAAGTCGACGACTTCCCAGTTATGACGGTCACTCATATTACACATCGTAAAGACCCTATTTACCATAGTACTTTTACTGGCCGTCCGCCGGATGAGCCTGCGATTTTAGGGGTGGCATTAAACGAAGTATTCGTACCAATCTTACAAAAGCAATTTCCAGAAATTGTCGATTTTTATTTACCGCCAGAAGGTTGTTCGTACCGTATGGCCGTGGTGACAATGAAAAAACAATATCCAGGTCACGCCAAGCGCGTAATGATGGGGGTTTGGTCATTCCTACGACAATTTATGTACACTAAGTTTGTTATTGTCTGTGATGATGATATTAACGCTAGAGATTGGAACGATGTAATTTGGGCTATCACTACTCGTATGGACCCTGCGCGCGACACGACGTTAATTGAAAACACGCCAATTGATTATTTAGATTTTGCATCGCCCGTATCTGGCCTAGGTTCAAAAATGGGTATGGATGCAACAAATAAATGGCCTGGCGAAACAACCCGTGAATGGGGCGAACCTATTGTAATGGATCAAGCCACTAAGGATCGAGTTGATGAGCTTTGGGATAGCTTAGATATTCTTTAACGACTTTGGTCTAGGGCCTCTAGGCTATAAACTCACCCTGCGGATATGCTATTATTGCTCAAATAAAGTGCGTATCCGCTAATTTAAGGTAAAACATGCAAACATTACTCGCTGAAGTTGTTTCTATCAGCCCACTAACAGAATTTGTTCATAAAGTTATTTTAAAGCCGCAACAGCCTGTAGCATTTGAAGCTGGTCAATATTTACAGTTGGTTTTAGGTGAAAAAGATAAACGTGCGTTTTCAATCGCGAGTCGCCCCTCACAAACTGATGCATTAGAATTACACATTGGCGCATCAAACGCAGACTCTTACGCGATGCAATCATTAGAACACCTTCGTAGTGCCCACAACGAGAACCAAACCGTAACTATTGAAGCAGGTTTAGGTATTTCTCAGCTGCGTTTGCAGTGCGAGCGTCCAATTATTTTACTCGCCGGCGGTACTGGTTTTTCTTACGCAAAGTCAATGGCCGAGCATTTAGCTGAAATCAACTGTGAGCGCCCGGTGCTATTTTACTGGGGAGTAAAAGAAGAGTCGGCGCTATATGCACATACCGAAATGCAAGCATGGGCAGATAACCGTGAAAACTTTAAATTTATTCCTGTCGTAGAGCATCCTACCGACAGCTGGACTGGCCACACTGGTTATGTTCATAAAGCGGTGATGAACGATATCATCTCGTTAGAACCTTACGATATTTACATGGCAGGTCGTTTTGACATGATTGGCATAGTACGTGATGATTTTATAAATCATGGCGCCACTCGTGAAAACATGTACGCAGATGCATTCGCGTTTATAAAGTAACATTAACGCATTATTTTAAGGCACCTTAGGGTGCCTTAATTGTTTTAATTGCTAGCACTGTGATTGTTATTACCTATTAAGCTCATCAACATAAACAATTTCCTAAAATCCAATCTATAAACCATACTTTGTACAGAACATTAAGCGGGAGAAACCTAAATGTTAAATACAAAAGTAAAAGATTTTATGCAACATAAGTTGCCTCATATCACCCCTAATACAGAAATGACCACTGCCATAGCAGAGCTAGAAAAATTTAAACTACTAGGCGCGCCGGTATTTGATGATAATAAGGTGCTCGTTGGCTTTATCTCAGAGCAAGAATTACTTAAACCCTTAATGCAAAGTAGTTATTTTTGTGATGGTATGGTTAAAGTATCGCAGTTGATGCAAACAGATGTGGTAACCGTGAACGGCGATACCAATATTATGGAATTAGCAGAACAAATGAAGCCTGGTAAGCCTAAAAATTACCCCGTGATCGATGGCGGTGTAGTGGTAGGTATGATCAGCCGTGCCGATATATTAAAAGCACTTTATAATAATTACGTTAGTTGTAATGCGCACATATAAAAAAATGCCACTGTAAACAGTGGCATTTTTAATTATATAACCTGAACTCTGGATAATATAAGCAACTTAACGCTGTGCGACTTTAGCTTTAAGTGCGCTTTTATCAGCGTCACTTAAATAGGCAATTTCAAGCGCATTCACTTGCGCTTTTTCCATATCGGCTTGTGACAAACCTGCTTTTGGTGCTGCCACTGCGTACTCGTACTCAATTTCAATGCCTTCAACAGCTGGGTCATCCGTGTTAAGACAAGCTAAAATACCATGATCTAAAAACTGCTTAAGTGGGTGTTTGGTTAAATCATTCACTGTACTGGTTTGAATATTACTGGTTAAGCACGATTCAATACCAATACGGTTATCGCGTAAATAATCCATTAGTTTTGGATCTTCAATCGCTTTAACACCATGGCCTATTCTGCTTGCGCCAAGCTCGTTTAATGCTTGCCAAATACTTGGAGCACCTAACGCTTCACCAGCATGCACAGTAACAGCCAAATATGCATCACGTACTTGCTTAAAATGATCAACAAACAACTCGCCAGGATAACCAATTTCATCACCGGCCAAATCCACTGCAACCAAATCATTTTTAAAGGCAAGTAACGCGTCCAACTCGTGCTGACAGGTTTTAACTCCGTATGTACGAGACAAAATACCAATTAAGTTTGCTTTTATATCAGTATCTTTTATTGCACTTCGGATACCATCAACCACTGCTTCAACAACGCCTTGAGGGTGTAACCCTTGGCTTTGAGCCATATAATAAGGACTAAAACGCAGCTCTACATAATCAAGACCCTGCGCTTGCGCATCTTCAATGTTTTCTATCGCAATACGTCTACAGGCATCGTAATCGCCTAATACCGTCACTCCCCAATCAAGCTTTTGTAAAAATGCCATTAAGTTTGGCTCAGGATCAATAACCTGAACATGAGGAATAAGTGCTTCAACATTGTCCGCTGGTAAAGCGATATTAAACTGACGACCAAGTTCTAGTATGGTTTGCGCGCGTACATTACCATCTAAATGACGGTGAATATCTAGCAAAGGTATTTTTCTATTGATCATAATAGCTACTCGGTTGAATTAAAATTGCGCGAATGATACGCAGGTACAGTAATATTTCAAGTGTAGAATACTTAAAATAGCGCTTGGAGGTCTTATGTCTGCTTTTTATATAAAAAGAGTTAACGTGATAAATAAAACCAAATCATTTTAAACAGTGCATCTGCATCAATCGGTTTTGTTATATAGTTATCCATCCCCACGTTAATCGCTTTTTTAGCATCTTCTTCGTGCGCATTAGCAGATAGGCCAATAATAGGTAAATCTAAAAACCCTAATTCATTACGAATCACTTTCGTTGCCTTTAAGCCATCCATTTGTGGCATTTGAATATCCATTAATACTAAGTCGTATCTTTTATCGCTTAGCATTTTAATCGCTTCAAGTCCGTTATTAGCAATATCAACAACACCCTGCTTGGTTTCTAAAATAGCGGTAGCCACATGTTGATTTAATGGGTTATCTTCAACGAGTAGTAAGCGATACTTCGCCAGTGATAGGTTGCTTATATCTATTTTATCTAACTTACCTGAATAATATTGTGCTTTAGGTAACGGAGAATGAAGCGGTAAACTAAAGGTAAAAGTAGAGCCGTGACCTTCACTACTTTTTAAATCAATTGCTCCTCCCATCAGTTCCACTAATTTTTTACAAATACTTAAACCAAGCCCTGTGCCACCAAACTGGCGTGAGGTTGAACTATCAGCCTGAGAGAATGGGTTAAATAGCTGTTTTTGTGCCTCCTCACTAATTCCAATCCCCGTATCATTGACACTAAAATAAGTCATTTTTGCTGACTGCCAAATCTTTAATGTTACACTGCCCTTAGCAGTAAACTTAACGGCATTATTTAATAAGTTCAGCAGCACCTGCTTTAAACGAATAGGATCGGTATTAACAACTAAAGGAGCATCATGATCAACCTCAACTTGCAGTGACAAAGGCTTATTACTGACCTCAAACTGCATTAAACTCATAACTTCTTTTGCTAGAGACTTTAGCTCCACAGGTTCCTGCACTAACTCAAGTTTACCCGCCTCCATTTTTGAAAAATCGAGCACATCATTAAGCACTCTCAATAATACGCTGACCGCACCATCAGCTTGCTCTATGTAAGATTTTGCTAGTGGCCAGTCCCGCTGTTGCAGTGCTAAGTAATGCATGCCTTTAATACCATTAATTGGGGTCCGAATTTCGTGGCTCATATTGGCTAAAAACTGACTTTTTATCTCACTGGCTTTATCGGCTTTTTGCTTTTCCTGACGCAAAGTCAGCGTTTGCTTTGCCACTTGTTCGCGTATACGAACATTGGTGGCGACCACTGAAATTAAAAACATAATCAATAGCCAAACAAATAACATTCCCACTATCTGTGCTAACCAATAAATAAGCCAAGTTGACTCCTTCTTAGGTTGGTATATTTCTACCTGCCATAACCGATGCCCAATTAACAACTGATAATCTTTTAGCAACGTCATTGAGTCATGCTCAACGCTATAAAGAGTCTGTTTATTATCTACTTTATTTATATCAGTAAAGCTAATCGCGACTTCGCCACTACTATCAAATGAAAGTACCTGCGACAACTTAGCTAAGTTAACGAGTGCAATCACAAATCCTTTGAAATCCCCTTCAATATCAGGAGCACCAAATACAGGAGAAATAAAAAGCACGCTTAATTCATCATCTGTAGGGGCTAACTTAAATGGTTTACTCAGTACCAACTCATTAAGAATTTTTGCTTTATTAAGGGCATCGCGAATATCTATATCAGAGCTCAAATCGAAGCCCAACAAATCTTGCGTGTTCTTTATAGGATAAATGTATTTTATGGGGTAATAAGTATTGCTAAAGGGTGCTTGTTGCCACTGTCCATTCGCCATTCTTTGCTTTATAACGATACTTTTGTCCCATTGGGCAGGTTCATTAATAGACTTGGCAGTAATCATTGGTACCCAATTTAACGCTAAAATCTCTTCACTATAGCTCAACTGCTTAGAGGTGAAATGATTAAACTCATCAAGGCTAACTTGATCACTACTTGCTAAAAATGCACCTAACAAAGATAGATGAGCAGCCACTTCATCTAACTTCTGATTAATGGCACTTTGCGTCATCAGTACTTTGGCGTCTTGTTTTTGAAGGTCTTTTTGTTTTTTTACACTGGCCGCGCCATAAAAACTAATACTGATAATGGCGTAAATAAGTAACGCAGGTAAAATAACTTGCAGCCGATGACGCAACTGCGAATAGTTAAATATGGCCAGTACTAAAGGGGTAAAAATCAGCACCCCAATTGAGTCACCTATCCACCAAGTAATAAAGGTACTGATGACATCAGATGTGCTAATAAAATGATTTAAAACAAGTAGACTAGTTCCTGCTCCAGCAGCTATGACACAACATAGCGGCCCACCAATCACCAAGCTTTGAATACTAAGTTTTAAAGAAGATAAATTAAGGGGAGCTTTAATGACTTTGGTAATAAGAAATGCACCAAGCCAAGCCTGAAAAAATATAGCGCAACTAACCCCGAGGGATTGGATTAATATTTGCCAATTTAAGATATCAGCGGAGTTATCTAAGTGAATTAAATTAACAAAAACCGCACCGGCAAAAATGCCAGCATAAGCGCGACGCCCCCATAGTAAAAAGCTTGCCAGCGCAATACCAGCCGGAGGCCAAGAGGCAACCGCATAACCGTTAACGGCGAATAAAAAGTTACTTAGATAACCACTAAAGAAATAAGCGCATGCGAGGCTAAAAGATAATGTAAATACATTTTTCACAACCGTCGCTCCTGCGCTTTTATTATTGATTTATAACTATAATTGATTATTGGTAGAGTACAAGTGCCTTATCTAATTGTGCACTGTGCTCATAACTTAATATCGCTTGTTGTCGATACTGTGCTTTATTTTCGCTATTGAGTGCTTTATCAAAAACACGTGCTGCTAAGTCGTAATCACCTTGTGCATTGGCTAAACACGCTAACGCTAATAGTAACGCATTATTATGCTCATCTTTTTTTAGTCGCTCTTGAATACTTGATTGCAGCTTATAAGCATTACTTGGTGCAGCTTCACTTAAAATATAAGCCAGTTGATCATGCTGCTTATTGTGCTTGAGTAATTTAATTAGCTCATTTTCGATACTTGCTAGCTGCCCTGTTTTGGCCATTTGGGTTAAATAAGCCGTGTGCGCATGCGCCTGCAACTTTTTACCTAAATGTTGATACTTAGCGGTTAACTCATCACTTGCTTGCGCAGCAAAATAAGCTAAAAACACTTGCTGCCACTGGGTATCATTCAAGGCGTTTTTACGTAACAAACGCGGTAAAAAGTCTTCAAGCAATTTAAAATGCTGTTGTTGCACCAACACTTCAGTGTACAGTTTAAGCTCAAGTACCGTGGCTTTTTTAGATTCAGCAGCCACTCGTATTTGCGGTTCAATAACACTGCTGTCGCCACTGGCTAACCACAGTTTAGCCACTTTTAGTTGCTGCTCTGGGCTGATTTCAAATAAACGCTCAAGCGCTTTATCAGGCTGATTATTTGCCAGCGCAGCTTTTGCTAATAATGCTAAACGTATATCGGAAAATTTAGCAGGCACACTATTGCTTGAAAGCGCACTTTCTACTTGCTCGTAATCATCATTAATGAGGCTCCACAATGCTTGCTCTATAGCCGCATGTTTACGCTCTTGGCTTCGCGCAAAAAAGCCATGCTTAGTGTTTCTGTATATAGATAAACAATAACGCACTAGCTTGTAAGTTAAATATAAAGCTGCTGCGCTCAGTGCTGCCATAATACAAAACGAAACAATTGTGCCCTCTATGGTGGTATTGTTAAATGAAATCAGCACGTAGCCTTTTTCATCTAACACAAAGGGGGTAATCGCTAGCACCAACACAATAGCGACAATAAAAATAATCAGCCCTATCATTGTGCCCACTCCTTCACTTTTTGAGTGCTTTGCAGTGTCACTTCAGGATTAAAGTTAAGCGATTCTTTTTCAAGATTGGCTAACGTCTGTATTACCACTTTTGTTGCATCGTCATCTTGTTTAAAGTATTCATTAACCAAACGTTTTGTATCATTCAAAGCGTTAAAATAAATACTAGCTTGTTTACCCATTAATGCGTCTTGCGCCTGAGTAATATTAAGCTTGATGCGCTGGGTAATTAAATGACGCTCTCGGTCAGTTAATAGTGGCTCAATTAACACGCCTTCATGATGGCGAATAGTAATAAAGCTATCGACTATTTTATTCCAACTATTAAGAATATTTTGTTGCCAATCACTAACATCTTCAGAGAGTACATTCTCATCACTTATACTCGCCTCTTCAGGCAAATTAACCGCATTAAATACCAAGTCATCAATACGCTTTATTACGCTGTTTAATTGTAAATAAATCGCTTCTGTCGCAACGGGTTTAATATTGTCGAGTGTTTGTATGTCTTGTGTAATTGCTTGACGCAACTCAAGCGTACCAGAATGGTCGCTTAACAATGAATCTAAACGTTTAAGCACGGCACTGGTGCCTGGGTAATCTTGTTCTGCCCACAGTTTAAATTCAGCCATGCGTTGCAAGCTGGTGACCTCTTGTGGATTTAATGTATTACCACTTTGTTGCACCTTTTGCAGCGCGGCTTTTAATGCTTGTTGATTTTTTACAGAGTTTTCATTGAGCGCCATAGCGATTTGTTCTTCGCTATTAAGCAACGCTTGCTGCAAGCTAAGCTGCTCAGATTTAAGCGCTTGCAGCTCTTGTTGGAGCATTTTATTTTGTTCTGTCAGCGTATTAACTGCTAAATTTTGCACTTTACTGGCATTAAGCTTTTGATAAAACTCATAACCCACACCGCTGGCAACAAGCAAGGAAATCACTAACGCAACGCTACCTACTTTACTTACTTTTTGAGGAGTGCTCTGCGTTTGGTTATTCGCATTTACAGAGTCACTTTTAGTCGTATTAGAGGTGTTTTTTGCTGTTGGCTGCGCTGATTTTTCTACTTTTGACGTCGCTGACTGTTCACTCATTTTGCTACCTTGCTGATTAATGCAGGTAAACATAGCGTGGTCGCTAGCTCCTGCCGCAGTATGTATATGGGTCGAATTTATTTTTTGTTGCTGTAAATAAGTACCTATGCGCTCACTGGCAACGTAAAATTCGCACTGTTGTAACCATGTTAGTTGCGCCGCCGAGATAGTATTAAATATGGCGTCAACTGCAGCATTACTTGTAATGACTATACCGTGTACATTATGGCTTTGCCAGTGGTCTATCCAGTTAGCTGAGCTAGGCTCTACTGGCTCACGTTGATACACCACACAATTATTTAAATAAGCACCACGTTGCTTCAAGGTTTTTGCTATTTCAGGTCGCCCGCCAATACCTTTGACCAACACAATATTACTGCCATCAACATCAGCCAAAGACTTAAGCGCGAGTAATCCCTCAGAGTCATGTTGTTTTGGTAGTGCGGCACGCACACCAAATACTTCATAAATAGTATCAGCTGTTTGTTGCCCAACCCCATAAAACTGTGCTTTGGTATTAATAGCAGGCTTAAGTGCATTTAATGCATGCACCGCATCCTGTGAAACAAAAATAATTTTGTCAGCGTTCACCAGCGGGCTTAATTCAACGTTTGTTGGCGTTAAGTAGGTTATTTTTAAAACTGGATATAAAGACGCTTGATAACCCGCTTGCTCAAGTTGCTCTGCAAGGGCTGCGCCTTTTCCTTCGGGCCGAGTTATCAAGATATGTTTCATTATGCGTCTCGATATACGTCAGCTAGAATTTTATCTGCGCCTTGTGCTAATAATTTTTTAGCCAGCTCTACACCTAACTTTTCAGCATCATCAACGTGACCGCTAATTTCATCGCGTAAAATTTCACTGCCATCAATCGCACCGACCAAACCACGTAAGTGTACTTGGTCACCCTCAACCAATGCATAAGCACCAATTGGCACTTGGCAGCCCCCTTCTAAATGGCGGTTCATTGCACGCTCAGCGTTAACACGAATACGTGTTTCGTTATGCTCAAGCGGCGCTAACAATGCTTTCGTCACGGTATCGTCTATCCGACATTCGATGCCTACAGCGCCTTGACCATTAGCAGGTAAAGAGACTTCTGGTTCAATAAAGTCACGAATACGCTCGCCCATTTCTAAACGAATTAGGCCTGCTGCTGCGAGTATAATGGCATCATATTGGCCGCTATCAAGCTTAGCTAAACGTGTATTAACATTGCCGCGTAAATCTCGAATTTCTAAATCCGGACGCATCGCTCTAATTTGACATTGACGACGTAAACTTGAAGTCCCCACAATAGCACTTTGTGGTAGCGCATCAATATTGGCAAAGTTATTTGATACAAACGCATCACGCGGGTCTTCACGCTCACAAATGGTGTGTAACTCTAAATCATCCGGAAACTCTACCGGCACATCTTTCATTGAATGCACTGCAATATCTGCGCGGCCATCTAGCATGGCTTGCTCTAACTCTTTTACAAATAAACCTTTGCCGCCAATTTTAGCTAGCGGTGTATCTAAAATAATGTCACCTTGAGTCGACATTGGCACGAGCTCTACACGCACGTCATCATGAAAATGCTCTAGCTGCGCTTTTACAAATTCAGCCTGCCAGAGTGCCAATGCACTTTTACGAGTGGCAATGCGAACTAACTTTGTTTTATCAGTCATAAAATATCCATTAATAATTACTAGCTTTTAGAATTAAAACTTATTCAATCTAAGGCTATTTAATTTGCTAAAACTCTAAATTCTTTTTGAGCGATGAGCAGCCCGTTTTCATCAACTACATCAACGCGCCAATGCCCTAATTGAGTATCCATAATATTTTTAGTTGAGTACGTTCTGTAACGCGGAGAAGTGACCTTAAGCGCCACTTCAGCCATTATTTCACCTTCAAATAACCACACATGTTTTACCTGCTGTCCCTGTAAGTTTTTAAGCTCACTAAAAAATGACAGCGACTCTTCAAATTGATTCAAACGCACATCGGCGGCAAATACATTGGTTGGCTCACGGTTACTGACACTGCGAGTTAGCACAGCACGGCTAATTGTGGCTGTATCTATTTTGGCTCCCACAGCTACACTAGCAATGTGTGCAGATGCAGCAAATTTCTTTTGCTCAACTGGCTTTGCGCTAACAGTCTCAACTTCAAGGTCTTGAGTGTCTATTGCTGCAATGGTTGCTTCTTCAGGCTCAGCAGTGATCGTTGGCTCTACTTCTTGCTTAATAATACTTTGTTGAACTTCAGGCTCCGATGGTACCTGTTCAGTAATAGAAGCTGGTTTTTGCTCAACTGAGGAAAAGGTTTTAGGGTCTGCAATCGCAACACTGCTTACCTGCTCCTCATCTGCATCTATGGCTTTTTCACTCTCTACTGGTGCTGCATTATCATCGCTTAGCGACACAATTGCTGTTTGTTGCTCAGTAAAATCAAGCTGCTCATTAGGATGCGACGTCCCTTGATCAGCATTCACGGCGCTAGACAGGCCATAAATAACCGCTGCAGAGATCATAATCACCAACATAGAAATACTCACAATCCGACGCCAATGCCACTCATAGCTCACGTTAGGTTCGCTTACCTGTGGTTCACGTTTTACATTTGCTGTTATTACTATTTTTTGACTCATTTTGACCCTCAGCGGCTCCTAAACTAACTTAAGCGAGAAATTAACCATTGGCGCACAGCTTGTAACTCTTGTATACAAACCTGATGCCCCATTGGGTATTCTTGCCAACTTACATCCATGTTATGCGTTGATAATACTTCGAACGCACTTCTACCCGCGCTATGCGGTACAACGTCATCTTGGCTACCATGAGCCATAAATATATTTAACTGTGTTTGTTTTGCTTCATCTGCCAATTTATGTGGCACACACATGTAGGTTGACAGCGCCATTACACCAGCCAGCTTTTGTTCTAAACGCGGTGCTAAATGAAGCGATACAACGCCACCTTGCGAAAAGCCCGCTAAAATAATTTTACTGGCAGGTATGCCGTTAGCAATTTCTTGTGTAATGAGTTGCTCAACTTTTGCAGCTGATTCTCTAACCCCTTGCTCATCGGCACGTTTATCTAAATCCATAGATTTAATGTCGTACCATGAGCGCATTTGCATACCGCCATTAACTGTAACAGCCTGCATAGGCGCGTGCGGAAAAATAAAACGCACTCCTAACTCAGTAGGTAAGTCGAGCTGCGGGGCAACAGGTGCAAAACCATCACCTGAATCACCTAAGCCATGCAGCCAAATCACCGTGGCTTTATGGGCGCTTTGCGCTGGGTATTCTACAAACCCTAAACTCATAGTGTTGATTGCCATTTAATTTCTTGACCCGCTTGGCGTGTAGACGCTTCGTTAATGAAGCTCCAAAACTCTGCACCCGAGCGGTTATCAATCCATTGCCCATCACGCATTTCAAAATGGTGACCATTAAATTTTGTTGCTACCCATACTTGGTGCAAAGGTGCTTGCTTATTAATCACAATCTTACTGCGATCTGGAAAAATAATTTCTAAAATACCTTGAGCCGATTCATAATCTAAATCTGCTTCACAATCATCAACTTGTTCTTCAATAGTGAACATAAGAGCTTCTGCTAACTGGTGATATTCGTGATCAGTCATCGTTAATTTCCTTTGCAGGCGAGGCGCCTAAATAATGGGTGCATGTTTATAGAGCTAGTGTAACAGGAATAAAATCATCCGCGAATAGCTGCATTTTTTAGATATTCTGTTACTCTGCGATTATAAAGCCAGCAACCGTATTAATCTAATGAAAGCGACATATACCTTACAATTAAAACAACTATTAATCAGCACCGTATTGTTGTGTGCATTAGCTGGCTGTGGCCAAAGCGGCCCGCTGTACTTACCCGAGCAGCCTGCTGAACAAAAGCAGCCAACTGACATTCCTAACAAACAAACACCCGCCGAGCAACAACAGGAGCAGTAAATGGATTTTTTTAATTATAAAAACAACCAACTATTTGCTGAAGATGTCAGCGTAGCAACCATTGCACAGCACTATGGTACGCCGTGTTATGTGTATTCCAGAGCCACGTTTGAACGCCATTATTTAGCGTTTGCTAATGCGACTCAAGATCACAAAAGCCTAGTGTGTTATGCCGTTAAAGCAAATTCAAATATTGCGGTGTTAAACATATTGGCACGACTTGGAGCGGGTTTTGATATTGTCTCAAAAGGCGAATTAGCACGGGTGATAAAAGCCGGAGGCGCTGCTAACAAAGTGGTATTTTCTGGGGTTGCTAAAACGGCTGACGAAATTGCTTATGCGTTAGAGTTAGGCATTAAATGTTTTAATGTTGAGTCAATTTCAGAGCTTGAGCGCATTTCAGAAGTGGCCTGCGAGCTTAATTTAGACGCGCCAATTTCTATTCGTGTTAATCCCGATATTGATGCCAAAACACATCCGTATATTTCTACTGGACTTAAAGAAAATAAGTTTGGTATTGGAATCGAGTCTGCATTAAGTGTGTATCAACATGCGGCATCATTACCTGGCTTAACGATTGTTGGCGTAGATTGCCATATTGGCTCACAGCTTACACAAACCAAACCGTTTTTAGAGGCGCTTGATAAACTACTGGCATTAATTGATGAATTAAAAAATGCAGGTATTGAGCTAAGCCATTTAGATATAGGTGGAGGCCTTGGAGTAACCTACGACGACGAACAACCTCCACACCCAAGTGAATATGCAGCACAAGTAACGCAGCGCCTTGCAAATTACCGTCACCTAGAACTGATTTTTGAGCCCGGGCGAGCCATTGCCGCAAACGCGGGGATTTTAGTAACACAAGTTGAGTTTATTAAACAAAACCAAGACAAGTATTTTGCGATTGTAGATGCGGGTATGAACGACATGTTACGCCCATCACTTTATCAAGCATGGCAAAAAATTATTCCTGTATCAGTGCGTGATGACGAAACACCTACCCACAACTATGACGTGGTTGGCCCGGTGTGTGAAACCGGTGACTTTTTAGGTAAAGACCGACCACTGGCACTCAAACAAGGTGATTTGTTAGTACAGCGAAGCGCTGGAGCCTATGGTTTTACCATGAGCTCAAATTATAACTCACGTCCACGAGTTGCCGAAATAATGGTCGATGGTGAGCAACATCACCTTATTCGCGAACGCGAAACTATCGAAAGCTTATACCAAGGTGAGAAAGTTTTACCATAAACGTTTTTGCCAACTAGCTGCTCTGTGGCATGATTAGCACAGAGCAAAACCGAATTAGAGCGCTATGTTAGTTAATTTTTCCAAAATGCACGGCTTAGGTAACGACTTTGTTGTGATTGATAACATTACACAAAACGTTTTTTTATCTCGTGATCAAATCAAAAAGCTGGCCGATCGCCATTTCGGCATTGGGTTTGATCAACTACTGATGGTTGAAGCCCCTTACTCACCCGATCTCGATTTTCACTATCGTATTTTTAACGCTGACGGCCACGAAGTAGAACAATGTGGTAACGGTGCGCGCTGCTTTGCCCGCTTTGTACGCATGAAAGGCTTAACCAATAAACATAAAATCAGCGTGTCGACTAAGTCTGGTAATCTCACCCTGTATATTGAAAAAGACGGTCAAGTAACCGTTAATATGGGTCACCCTAATTTTGAGCCAAATAAAATTCCACTCAAAGCAACCAAACGTGAGCTGACTTATATTATTCGCGCAGAAGAGCATACCGTTTTTAGTGGTGCCGTATCTATGGGTAACCCTCATTGCGTAATGGAAGTAGACGATATAGAAACAGCCCAAGTGGATACCCTAGGCCCGTTGCTTGAAAACCATGAGCGTTTTCCACAACGCGCGAACATTGGCTTTATGCAGGTTATCTCTCAAGAGCACATTAAACTCAGAGTATGGGAGCGTGGTGTAAGCGAAACACTTGCTTGCGGTACCGGCGCGTGTGCTGCCATGGTGATTGGTTTTATCCAAAATAAGCTCACCAGTACAGTACAAGTTGATTTACCCGGTGGTAGCTTACAAGTGCGCTGGAGTGGCGAGGGCCATCCTGTGCGTATGACAGGTCCCGCTGAACATGTATTTGATGGGCAAGTTGCACTATGAGTGAATTAACTAAACAGCAAGTAATAGATTACTTACAACAGCATCCTGATTTTTTAATTGAGCAACCTAAGCTGTTAGCGCAACTTGAGTTACAACAGCAAGTACAGGGTGCTACTTCATTAGTGCATATTCAGCAGCGCCAATTACGCGAGCACAATACACAGCTAAAAAATCAAATAGACAGCATGAGCAAAAATGCGACCCAGAATGAACTGGTTTATCGTTTATTTAGCCAATGTCACCGACAGCTGTGGAGTAATTACGACTTTAATACACTGGCCAGTAACTTACGCAATATTATTTGTATGAGCCCGACTATTAATGAATGCAAACTCGTTAGATACGATAATGCCTTTGAAGAGTTAGTAAAGCATAGACTGTCAGATAGTAATCATTATTTAGGCCGTGTAAATCAGCAAGAACGCGACTTACTCTTCAACAATGATACCCAATCGACCGCACTTTATTTAATTGGTGAGCCGAGTAACCCCTACGCAATTTTGGCTTTTGGCAGCCACGATGAAAACCACTTTGAGCCCTCACAAGATAACTTATTTGTATTAGATTTTGTGCGCTCATTGCAAATACGGTTACTGGAACTGGCATGAGTGATAACGCGCCAAATATAAGCGACTTAAGCGATAGCTGGCGTACACCCATTACATTATTTAGTGATTACTTAAAATTTGAACGTCAATATTCAGCGCACACCGTTAATCAGTATGTCAGCCAATTAGGTTTTGCCGCCTTGTATTTTAATAAACTGTGCGATAATTGGTTTGCGGTACAAAGTGAGCATATTCGTCGTTACAGTATGGCACTGCGGGCAAAACAATTAAGTGGCAGAACAATCAGCTTAAAATTAAGCTGCATACGTAGTTTGTATAAATTTTTAAAAGCAAAAAACATTACTGAGCAAGCGCATTACCATAACCCGGCACAGGGCATAAAAGGCCCTAAATTTGCGCGGCCTTTACCTAAAAACCTTGATGTTGACCAAATGGCTCGTTTACTCGAAATACCCGATGATGATCCACTTGCCATTCGTGATAAAGCGATGATGGAACTGATGTATTCATCAGGTTTACGCATTAGTGAGTTAGTTGGCGCTAACATGCAAGATATAAACACTCGTAGCGGTGAAATATTAGTGCGAGGCAAAGGCGCAAAAGAACGCCTAATACCGGTTGGCTCTAAAGCACTTGAGGCGTTAAACAATTGGCTAGCAGTTCGCCCACTATTTATGGTCTCAGATGAACATGCAGTATTTTTGAGTAGCAAAAAAAGCCGTATTTCTGTACGCCAAGTTCGTTTGCGCATGCAAGAATGGGGAATTAAGCAAGGTATTAGCTCGCAAGTTCATCCGCATAAATTACGCCACTCATTTGCGTCGCATATTTTAGAGTCGTCTGGGGATTTACGAGCAGTGCAAGAATTATTAGGCCACAGTAGTTTATCTGCAACCCAAGTCTATACTCATTTAGATTTTCAGCACTTAGCTAAGGTGTACGATAACACCCACCCACGTGCTAAAAAAAGAACCGATTAGAGCAGCAACTATGATCCGATTTAATCGCGCAATTTCTCCTTTTTCTGTGCTAAGTTTTGACTTAGACGACACCTTGTACGATAACCGCCCTATCATAACCGCAGCCGTTCAGGCGCAAATTGATTATTTAAATGCGCTACCAGGCTACAAAAAACAAGGACCACAGTTTTGGCAGCAATGCCGTGAACTCGCAGCACTACAGCAGCCAGAGCTGATTGATGACGTCACACAATGGCGTAAGCATACCTTGCGCTTAGTGTTGTCTGAATTAGGTTTTAAAGGTGATGAAATAGAGCATCATGCAAATAAGGCGTATCAAGCATTTGCAGATGAGCGAAGCAATATTACGGTGAGTGAAGACGTACTAATATTGCTTGATAAACTAAGTCAACACTACAAATTGATTGCCATTACTAACGGTAATGTCGAGGTTGAGCGATTTAATTTAAAAGGTAAGTTTGAACTGGTGTTACAAGCAGGCTTGCATGGTAAAGCCAAACCACACACAACATTATTTGATCAAGCCGCAACACATTTACGTATCAAAAACAGCGATATTTTGCACATAGGTGATAGCCTTGATAGCGATGTGCAAGGTGCTAACAACGCTGGCTGTCAGTCTGTATGGCTGAATAATCAAGCACAAACTTATGCCTACAAAGGGCTGGCTGATATTGAAATAACCAACATTCATGCGTTAACCCATTTAATATAACCTATGCTTGTTTTACTAATAATATAAGTTAGAGTTAGTTAATTAACGACATATTATAATAACAAGGACAGCGTATGACGCTCACAGATTATTTAACAACGCTCGCAGATGAGCCAAAAAGTATTAGCTTTGCTGATACTATGGCCGTTATTGATGAGCACTATACTTTTACAGCATGCAGCTTCAGTAACCATGGGTTATTAAGCTCTGCGAGTGAAAATAACGGTTCGTGCAAAATTTTTGCATTTGCTAAGCTCAACGGTCTTAGTAAACAAAATACCTTAGATTGTTTTGGTAAATTTTACCGTGAAGATGTACTAGACAACCCAAGCGCCGATGATCACATGAATATTCGTACGTTTATGTTAGCGCCCGAGGCAACACCGTTTTTAGGCATTAGCTTTGATGGCACGCCTTTAACCACAAAAGAGTAATATTCAAATCAGCATTATTTGGCCGCTACCAGCGGCTTTTCCATAAAGTAGCGCGTACCGTTGAGCGGATAATTATTTAATTGATATTTAACCTGATAACCACGCTTTTCATAGAAAGGCTTGGCTTGAAAGTCTAAGGTGTCAAGCTGAGCCTGAACGGCACCCATTTCAATTGCTGCATTTTCAAGTGATGTTAATAACGAATCAGCCAAGCCATTGCCTCGTGCCGATTCAGCACACCACAACCAACTTATTAGCAGCCAATTGCCAAATACATGACCACTTATACCGGCAACTAATTCATGCTGTTTATCGAGATATTTAAAGCCGAGAGCTTGGCGCTCTGCGTCGAAGTGTTGAGCATTAAACTCAAGCATATTAACACGCAGTGCTTGGTTTAATTGCTCAGTATTTTCTGCCTGCAATAGGTACATTGGCTATTCCAAATAGACCTATTTTAGCAAATACCTGATGTTAAAACAGGTTATTTTGTCCAAAGGGAACTTCAAGCATATTGCTAGAAATTTTTTCCGGTTGACCACACATTTCATCATAAGCGCTGGTATGCCTGAGCATCATTTGCGCGTAGGCAATGTCTTCAAAGCGTTTTTGAATATGTAATGGGCTGACTGCCTTTACAAATTCACCATCGCTTTCTTGTACATAGTATTCAACATTATTAATGACAACAGACACTTGATACAAGGCCATTTCCAGTGAATGAACCACCACTTTTTGTAATGGCTGATGCTTTTTTAGTTCTGAAAATTGAATACCCATATTAACCTACCTACTGTTAAATTAACTGTCCAAGTAATCAATACGCAGTTTTGCTATAATCGCGATCAGATTTTTTTAATTGCGCGCTATCATGGATACAAAAATTCGACTCGCAAAGTACATAGCGCATGCCGGTGTTTGCTCACGCAAGCAGGCCTCGCGTTTGATTGACGAAGGTGTGGTCATGGTTAATAATCGCCCCGCAAATCATATTGATCATGTGGACGAAAACGACAGTGTCATTGTTAATGGCCAAGCCATTAAAGGCCCTGCCGATTTAGTCTACTTTGCTTATCACAAACCAGTAGGAATTGATTGTAAACTCAATCAGCACGACCCAAGCAGCCTTATTCATCACTTGCCACAACTAACACGGGTATACCCTATTGGTCGCCTTGATAAAGACTCACGCGGATTGCTTATTTTAACCAATGATGGGGATTTTTGTAACCAGCTGATCCACCCTGACTTTCATCAGCCTAAACGCTATTTAGTAACCGTCAATAAACCTTTAGATGCTGATTTTTGCGAAAAAATGGCTGCAGGCGTCCCTGTCGATAAGCAAATGACTTTGCCGTGTGAGGTGACTAAAATCACTGACAATCAGTTTAGTATTATTTTAAAACAAGGACTAAATCGACAAATTCGTAAAATGGCGCATTACTGTGGTTACAAAGTGATTGATTTATACCGCGTACAAATAAGTGAATTACTGTTAGACCATTTAAATTTACCTGAAAACCAGTTTATAAAAATTAATAAAAGCGACATTTTAGGCTAACAAGCTCACGCTACCCCCCTCACTTTAATGCGATTAAAAAATATAAAATAAACTTGCAAAAATAGATTACAAGTGTAGTCTTAAATTAAAGATTACACTTGTAGGCAATAAAATGATCGAATTATCAAAAGCAGAATTTGAAGTACTCGATGCGCTATGGATTAGCTACCCCGCTAATGCCAGCCAAATTATTGAGCGCTTGAGTGATGATAAACAATGGCACGAAAAAACCATTAAAACCTTACTAGGTCGATTAGTTAAAAAAGGAGCGCTTAGCTTCGAAAAAGAAGGCCGCCAATATATTTACACCCCCTGTATAAATCGTGCTGATTACACCCAAAAAGAAAGCCAGA
This sequence comes from Pseudoalteromonas sp. S1612, assembly GCF_005887175.1. Taxonomy (GTDB): domain Bacteria; phylum Pseudomonadota; class Gammaproteobacteria; order Enterobacterales; family Alteromonadaceae; genus Pseudoalteromonas; species Pseudoalteromonas undina. The sequence continues at coordinate 36,336 of NZ_PNDH01000034.1, forward strand.
ACTTTATTGAGCGTTTTTTTAGTGGCCGTATAGCTCCGTTGGTAAGTGGTTTTGCGAAATCAGAAAAACTCTCTCAACAAGATATAAACGAGCTTAAAAAAGTCATAGATGACTGGGAAAAAAACCAAAAGTAAGGGATTCTCATGGTTATTCAAACAAGCTTTAATTGGCTAATAGAGCAACAGCTATTATTGAGTCTGTTGTTTGCAGGATTTGTTTTACTTGAGCGCTTTGGCTTAAAAGCAATTGGTTCGCAGCTTATTTATAAATTAGTGTGGTTAATACCAGCCTCGCTGCTTGTCGCTAATTTACCCAATGCAATTAGGCCATTACAAAACAGTCCAATTAGTCATTATATCATTACTCCAAATCAACCATTAATAAGCACTATTAGTATTAACTGGGCGCTATTTTATGTAGTTATTACGGCACTGCTTTTATTCGCCACTTGGATTATTCACCGCCGATTTGTAAGCAACCTACAGCTTTGTGAAGTAACAAATTTACAAGCAGAAATAAGCTCAGGGGTAAAAACCTTTACTAGTCATCAAGTGGCAACACCTATGGTAATTGGGGTACTAAATAGCAAGCTAGTTTTACCACACAACTACAATACTCTGTTTGATAAAGCCACATTGGCGCTTATTTTAGAGCACGAAAATGTGCATATAAAACGCAAAGATAACCTAACAAATGCGCTGCTATTACTGGCTACAATTTTAATGTGGTTTAACCCTTTAGCTTGGATGGCATACGCAAGCTGTAGACGTTTGCAGGAGCTAACTTGTGATGAACGGGTACTAAGTAATAAAACCACACAGCAACAAATTTTATACAGCAAAGCCTTAGTAAACTGCGCTGCCAATGCGCCAGCGGGTCTGATGGCTTATTCACACTACGGAGATAAAAAAACTATGTTACAACGACTTACTAATATCAAACATAACGGCGCACATTCGCGCCTAGCAAAAGGAAGCGCGTTACTTATAGCAGCAAGCTTGCTCAGTGGCTTAGCAGTAGCAAAGCAACCTGAAGCATCAGCTAAAAAAGAAACATCTATCGCTCCCGTAATGCGAATCGAACCGCTTTACCCAAAACAAGCGGCGGAACAAGGCATTAGCGGTTCAGTGGTATTAAAATACGACATAACCCCAGCAGGCAAAACAGCTAACATTACTGTTGTAAAAGCTGAACCAGAAGCAGTCTTTAACAAAGAAGCAAAAAGAGCACTGATGCAATGGCAATATACACCTTCATCAATGGGACAACAAAACGTACTAATACAACTTGATTTTGCACTCAACAGTACAGTTACAAAAAGTGATTTAATAGAGCGAGTTAACATATCGCATTAATGGGAATAAGTGTTTAAGACTATAAAGCAAGCACCCTTTTAGGCTGCTTGCTTTGTGGTTTTTGCTTATTCTCGTTATAAACTGACGGCGATCATGCCAATAGCGGTTCCCATGCCTACCAGCCAAGTGATCGAGCGAATAATATCGAGGTTTAAATAATAAAAAGTACAAAATAAAATACGCGCTACAATATGCGTCATCGCTAAAGTTTCGGTTACGCCATTAACATTGTTTGTGCCTAATACAGCAGCCAAAGCAACGGCAAAAACCGCTAACGATTCAAAACAGTTTTGATGAGCAGCCAGCGCCCGTGCTCCGAGTCCTGTAAGTTGTGTTTGTTGTTGCCGCGGATGTTTATTATCGTAACCACCGAGCTTATTCATTTCTATAATAGCTGGGATTCTTGCAACATAAGGCATAGTCACTGCCATTAAGGCGCAAACTAATAAAGTTGTCATTATCATTCTCAAGTTATTTTTTATAACTCAAAATAACACAGCAAATAGAAAAAAGCCGCCAAATATAAATAACCTGAGTTCTGGCGGCTAGTAGTAACATCCCAGACACTATAGCCGATTTAAGCAGTGCGTCACTGTGGCAAATTGTCGCAGGTGATGAATATTCATTATGCCTTTTTGATGGTCGCTTTCATGTCACAGTACTGCTAAATTACTCCTCCGCTTATTGTATGTTGTTTAAGATGATTTGGATTTTACTGACTATTTTTGCTGCATTTATGCAGTCATGGCGCAATGCTCTGCAAAGTAAATTAAGCACTCATGTGAGCATTGCTGGCGTTACATTAGCCCGCTTTATTATGGCAAGCCCTATTGCTGGGCTGTATTTATATGCGCTTTATTATTACCAAGATGCTCCCTTTCCTTCATTCAACCCTTTATTTATTAGCTACATTATTGGTGCCAGCATAGTGCAAATTATTGCCACGGGACTCATGGTTAAATTATTTAAAATGAATAATTTTGCTGTAGGCGCCGGCCTAGCTAAAAGTGAAGCGCTTATGGCGGCAATACTCGGGTTGCTGTTTTTTGGCTCAACGCTTTCATTACTTGGTTGGTTTGGCGTGTTTATTGGTGCAATTGCGGTATTGCTATTAAGTGGTATCGCCAATGTGAAACACTTTAGCTTAAAAACAGCATTAACAGGACTTGCCTGCGGTACTTCGTTTGCGTTGTCATCGTCATGGATCAGAGAAGCCAGTTTAAGCTCAGGTATAGCTTTTCCGTATGCGCCTGCATGGGTTTTATTGCTTGTTATTAGTTTACAAACACTGATGCTGTGTATTTATATTGCCTTAAAGGAACGCGATACATTTAAAACTATGTTTCAGCATAAGGGCATGACTTGTACGGTGAGTATATTTAGTTGCTTGGGATCAATAGGTTGGTTTAGCGCAATGAGCTTGCAACATGTTGCCTATGTAAAAACGCTCGGCCAGATAGAAGTATTTTTTACGATATTGATTGCTGTTTTATGGTTAAAACAACCGCTAAAACGCCAAGATAGCGCAGGGCTATTATTGATTGCAGTGGCTGCGATATTGGTTATGCTGCCGAGCAGCTAAAAAAGCGCAGGTATCAACCTGCGCTTGTTTAATCTAACAATTAATGACTAATTTTTAGGGTGATCACACCACAAATAATCATTAACACACCAGCAATACGACCAAACGTGGCGGCATCACCGTAAAATAATATACCCACTAAAAACGTACCAGCAGCACCAATACCCGTCCATACTGCGTACGACGTGCCCATAGATATTTGCTTTTGCGCCAACCACAACATAAAGCCGCTCGCGACCATAAACGCAATGGCAATCGCGATGCCCTGCCAACGAGTTTCAGGGGTTTGAGAAATTTTTAACCCTATAGGCCAGCCAATCTCAAGTAACCCAGCAATAATTAAATACATCCACGCCATTAAATATCTCTCTTTTTCAATATCACTTCATACAAATCGTGACGGCGGTCTTTTAAGTTACGCACTGTCCCTTCACTGTGAAGAATTTTTAACTTATCCATATCTAAGTCGCTAAATAATAACATTTCTGTATTGGTGGTGGCTTCATTTAGTGTGGCATCGTGCGGAAATGAAAAGTCCGATGGGGTTAGTACCGCCGACTGTGAAAACTGCACATCTAAGCTTTCTACTTCAGGTAAGTTACCCACAGAGCCTGCAATAACCACATAACATTCGTTTTCAATGGCACGTGCTTGGGCACAATGGCGTACACGCAAGTAACTATTTTTAGTGTCAGTCCAAAATGGCACAAATAAAATATCCAAACCTTGGGTGGCCAAAATACGTGACAACTCAGGAAATTCGACATCATAACAAATTTGAATACCTACACGGCCTGCATCTGTATCGAATACAGCAATTTTATCACCGCCTTGGATCACCCAGTCATTTTGTTCATGCGGGGTAATATGAATTTTACGTTGCTCGTCTATTTTACCGCTGCGATGACATAAATAACTAACGTTATATATTTTATCGTCTTCGGCAAGCGGCATTGAGCCGGTAATAATGTTGGCGTTGTATTCTATCGCCATACGCGACATGGCGTTTTTAAAGGTCTCAGTGTATTCGGCTAAATACCGAATTGCCTCGGTTTGGTTACTTTGTTCAGTTAATCCCATCAGTGGCGCATTAAAAAACTCAGGGAATAAAATAAAATCGCTTTTGTAATCAGATACCGTATCAACAAAGTATTCAACTTGCTTAAGCATTTCTTCAACCGATTCAACACAGCGCATTTGCCATTGCACAGCTCCTACGCGCACGATTGATTTAGTTGACTCAATAACGGTGTCGGTTGGCTCATACATAATGTTATTCCACTCAAGTAATGTGGCATAACCGACCGACTCCTGATCTTCAGGTAAGTATTTTTTTAATAATCGTTTAACCTGAAAGTCATTGGCTAATTGAAAACTGAGTATGGGGTCATACAGCTCTTTTTGATCGACCTTAGCAATGTATTCCATCGGGGTCATTTCACTGCTGTGATTGTAATAACGCGGAATACGCCCACCCGCCAAAATAGCGCGTAAATTATACTGACGACACAATTCTTTTCGCGCATCATATAAACGACGCCCTAAACGCATGCCACGGTATTGCTCACTAATGGCAACATCTAAACCGTATAAAGCATCCCCTGTGGTGTCGCTAAATACACGGTCGTGGCCATCGGCAATATCTTCATAGGTATGCGGGTTTGAAAAGCGCGCATAATCTACCTGTACACTCAGCGCTAAACCCACCAGCACGCCGTCATCCACAATACCGATTTGCCCTTCAGGGAACTGATCTATGAGTCTAAAAATAGTATGGCTTGGCCATGCTCCGCCTAGGTCGGGGTAAGCTTCGTCCATCAAGGTTTTAATTTGTGGGTATTGTTCTCGGGTTAAGTTACAAATTTCAAGATGGGTTTTTTCTGCCGACATACGCAACTCCTTGGGGCATGTAAGAATCAAAAAAGCTGAACACATGCTCAGCTTTATTAGGTTTATGCGTTTTTATTCGCGCTTTGCGCTACTTTAAACTGCGATAAAAAAGTGTGGTTACCCGCTCTTTAGGTAACCAATTAGCATATTCAAGGCCAAGTTCTGACAATGGATCTGCTTTAAGTACCTGCTCTAAACTGGCGTCATTTTGCATTGCTTTTAGCATAACATCTTTCGCTTTTTGCACCAGCTTACGATACGTGATCAGTCCTGAACGGTCACTTAGCGGGCCATGACCAGGAATAACTTGGGTTTTATCATCAATCTGATTAATCACATCATCAACCGCCGCTAAAACACCATCAACGCTACCCCCGCTGTCTACATCAACAAACGGCAGGCTGCCAAAGTTAAAGTAAATATCGCCCATGTGCACAATATTATCATTATTGAAAAAAATCACCGCATCGCCATCGGTATGGGCATGTTGATAATGCACAACATGCGCTTGCTCATTATTAAAGTGCAGTGTTAAATCATCACCAAAACTAATTCGTGGTAGGTAATCCGACCCTTCGCCATGTTTTTCTTTTAAGCGTTTATGTACATTATTGTGGGCAATAACATGGGCTCCGGCTTTAGCAAAGTTTTCGTTACCACCGGTGTGATCGCCATGATGATGAGTGTTAATTACAAACTCTGCACTGCCTGGCTTTAAGTCGCTAATGGTTTTTTTAATATCGTCTGAGAGTTTGGCAAACTGATCATCAATGATATATATGCCATCATCCCCTACGCTGGCTGCAATGTTGCCACCTTGTCCGTATAGGACGTATACATGCTCGCTCAGTTGCTTAGCTGTAACTGGGTTGTCATCCGCCGCCGCGTAGTTGCTTAGTAGTAAAGTCGTTATTAATGCCGGTAGTAATTTTTTCATTGTTGTAACCCTATAATTAATAATCATGGTTATAAAACGTGATAGCAACTTATTTAGCTCACTCTGCATCCAAAGCTAGTCGTTGATAGGCACTATTTCAATTTGATGCATGAATGTTTGCGGTAACAATGGGGTGTGCTTTCCTTCTACATATTCATCAAAACCGGCTCGATAAAACTCAGAAAGTGGGTGCCCTGATTGCCCTCCAGGCACTGTTAAAATGGCACTTTCTAAATATCCAGGCTGGGCAATAAATCGCTGCGATGCGCCAAAACTGGTTTTTTGTACGGCAGGCATATAGCTATCACCAAAGCCTGGAGCGGTAGGCATATTTAGTAGCTTACTCAATAGAGGTATTTGTTTAGCAAATGGGTGTTCAATCGCTAATTCGTTTACTTTACCCCATTGCCAGTTTTGAATGTTATTACCAAACTTTGCTGTTAACTGCGCGAGAGTTTGCTCAAAAGCTGCCTGTAATTGCTGCCCCCAATTCGTAAATTGCGGGTTAACCCAACTTGCTGGCTGCGCTTTTATTAATTGCCAAACAGCGGGCTCTAAATCGCGTTTTACATAACTTAATGTACCATCCTGCTGATTGAGACTGGCTTCAATACTACTAAATAAAATATTTATTAGTTCATCACGATACGTCTTAACTAAAGTATAACCAACGGAGGTTGAGCAGGCGCATTGCTGCCAGTTATCCAGTGCATTGATATAATCTGCATTGTGTTCTGGCTGCTGTTTTAACTGCTCAAGTAATAAGCTATGCCAAGGAGTTAAAAAACGCGCTTGATTGTCTAACTGTAATTGGTAAAAGTCGCCTTCGTTAAACTGCTGTTTTTCAAACAACCGATCGCGTATTTGCGTCGCACGAGCACCTAGGGCATAGCCGCCATTACCAAAACGTGCATTATCCTCAGCAGAGACCACTCGCGAATTCCCTGTCCATAGGCGCCCACTCTCAGGGTTTTTAACAAACGGGCGAATAACTTCATTTTGCTGCCAAGTTGCTGAATATTCACTTTCATTAATGGCTAACTCACTGGGTACTGTTCGTGCAGGAATACCGCCCATGTGTTTCCAAGCTGCACTGCCTTGACTATCTACCACCATTAAGTTTTGTACCGGAATACCCACGTTACTTGCAATATTAAGGGCATCATCCACTGTTTCAGCCTGCTCAAGCTGTAACAATTGCATATCAACGGCATACGGCTGATGCGCAGCCCAACTTAAGGCATAAGGCTGATTGTTAATGTATTTAACAGGGCCATACTCACTTAGCGTTAAGGGATAGATTTCATCGTTGCCATTATCCAAGGTAATCACTTCATTTACTTGCCATGTTTTACTGCTATCCGTTAGTGCAACCCAGTCGGCTGTATCTATATAGCCATTAGTAAATCCCCATGCAATTTTATTATTACTGCCAACCACAATGGCAGGTGCTCCTGGTAACGAAACACCGGTTACCTGATAAGCTTGATTGTTATGAGTGTAATTAAGCTGCGCTCGATACCAAATAACCGGCACCGCCATTGATAAGTGCATATCATCTGAAAGCATCGCAGCTTGAGTATTAGTTAAATCTGCGGTCACTGCCCAGTTATTACTGCCTACTTCTAAATTAGCAGTAATGCTTTTAATCGCCGCTAATGGCTGCGTTGGTAACTGAGGTATAGTTTGAGAATAAGGTGTTAAAACACTGCCACCTAATGCTGCTTGGTATTGGCTTGGTTGGGTTAAAAATTCAACCATTTTTGCACCGTATTGCTGCTGTATTTGAATTAAAGCTTGGTCGCGCTCAAAGGTAGCGGTTTGTAAATCTAAATACATGCTAAAAATAACTAACAGACTATCTTCGCTTTGCCATGGTTGTTGCTCAGCTCCTGTAAGTAGGTATTCAAAACTTGGGTACCCTACTTGCGCAAGCCCTTCGTTTACCCCTTGTGCATAGCTTTTTAGTAGTTGCTTATCGGCTTCAGGGAGAGTTTTTAAAATCGCTTGGCTGCGTTTACGTAATTGATGAAAGCGCATTTTTTTATCAAGAGCGAGCGCGGCTTTACCAAATAGCTCACTGAGCTCACCTGCGGCATTACGTCTAAGTAAGTCCATTTGAAAAAAGCGATCTTGCCCGTGAGCATAACCTAAGCCATAGGCAGCATCGTGGCGAGTTGCTGCAGTAATAACAGCTTGGCCAAGCGTATCTCGAGCAACTTTAACAGGCTGCGTTACCGCATCGCTTCGGCCTTTACCATCAAGGGTAGGTAAACTTAAGGTCAAAACGCCGTAAACAATGGCAGTACCAGCGAGCGCTAAAACCACAACAACCAATAGCAACCGCTTGATTACTTTAAACATAAATATACCCTTCAACTATTTCAATAAACTATTATTAGCATATATTCATAATCGTTCTATTAAAAACGCTACGAAAAGCGGGTAAAGGGTGAAATAAACATCAAAATCCACGATAATACACAGTTCATGTATTGTGCAGACCTAGTTGAGATCAAAATGACTGAAAAAACATTTATTAAAGGTAAAGACCGCGATTTAGAATCGTCTATCTCTACCATGCAAAACAAGCTAAAAGCGCTAAATATTAATATTGAAGAAGCGCTATGGCTTAACCCTGTAGCAAACTGTTATTCAGTTCATATAAAAGATAGCGACTGTGGTGTGATGTTTACTAACGGTAAAGGTGCTACTGATAAAGCCTCTATCGCTTCTGCGCTAGGTGAATATTTTGAGCGTTTAAGCTGTAACTACTTTTTTGCTGATTTTTACTTAGGTGAAGAATTTGCCAATGGTGACTTTACTCATTACCCGAACGAAAAGTGGTTTAAAGTAGCAGAAGATGAAGTACCACAAGGGATTATGGATGAAAGCTTATGGGATTACTTCGATCCTGAGCGTGAATTAACTGCCTCACACCTTTATGACTTTAATTCTGGTAATTTTGAGCGTGGTATTTGTACTGTGCCTTATACCCGCCAGCGCGACGGCCAAGATATTTATATTCCGGTGAACGTGATTGGTAATATTTTTGTATCCAACGGTATGAGTGCTGGTAATACTAAATTTGAAGCCCGTGTACAGGGGTTATCTGAGGTATTTGAACGCGCCATTAAAAATCGCATTATTGCTGAAGGTATTAGCTTACCGATCGTGCCTGAAGATGTGGTAAAACAATACCCTAAAATTCATGAAGCCTGTGAAGAATTGCGTAGCCATGGCTTCCATTTACGTATTGCAGATGCCTCACTTGGCGGTAAATACCCTGTAATGAGTGTTACACTAATCAACCCAGTGGATGGCTCTGTGTTTGCCTCTTTTGGTGCTCATCCTTCATTTGAAGTGGCGCTAGAGCGAACCGTTACCGAATTACTGCAAGGTCGTCGTCTAGATCAACTAGACGTATTCCAACCTGCCACTTTTGACAACGACGAAGTAGCCACACCTGAAAACATTGAACTGCACTTTATTGATTCAAGCGGTTTAATTTCTCATGACTTTTTCCGTTCTGAAGCAGACTTTGAATTTGTACATTGGGACTTTAGTGGTTCAACTGAGCAAGAATATAACTTCTGTACTGATTTAATTCACAGCATGGGCCATGATATCTACATCATGGATTACACCCACTTAAATGTGTATGCATGTCGTATTTTAGTGCCTGGTATGTCTGATATTTATCCGGTAGATGAGCTTATTTGGCGTAATAACAACGAAGGGGCTAAATTCCGCGAAACTTTCTTATCACTTGATCAGTATGATACTGAGCAACTGATGGAAATTTACGATAACCTCGAAGAAGCTGGTCACAGCGATATTATTCGCGCTGCTGAATTCATTGGCTTAGCAACCGATGCCGATACGCCTTGGCATACTCTACGTATTGGTGAACTGAAAGCACACTTATGCTTAGCCGCAGGCAGCGAAGAAGCGATTGATTGGGTTGACTGGATTTTACATACCGGCCAAGTTAATGAAGACGCGATGCGTCATTTCCGTTGTTTAAAAGCTATTTTAGAAATTAAATACGATGACGAACGTGAATATGCAAGTTACCAAGACGCCTTAGGGCTTATGTTTGGCGCTAATAATGTCACCCTTGCAATTGAGATTGCAGAAGGTCGGACACGCTTTAACGGCTTAACTTTCCCAGGTTTATCGCTTGAAGGCTTTAAAAAGCACGCCGCATTACTGGATGGCTACCGCAAGTTACATGTTGCGAAACAGAAGCATTGGGCACGCGAAGTTAGTGACTCATAATATCTAAACGTGTATATAGTTAAAAAGAAAATGGCGCATATTTAACTGCGCCATTTTTGTTTCTAGTGTTAGTTAGCTATAGTTAAGCTTTCTATATTAACAATTTAATTACACCCTATGTGGCAACAACGCAAAAGTAAACGCACATCCATTTATAATTTTAAGCTTACCTTTTTATTTGCAATCAGTTTACTTGTAATAACTAGCTTAGTGCTTGAGCGGCTTAATTATAATCGGGCAAAAGATGCTTACCGTTTACAAGTCCTTTCTCAAGTCAGTGCCTACAGAGCCCAGCTTGAAGCTACTTTGGTATCAAATATTCAGTTAATACGTGGCTTGGCTGTAGCCGTTGCTGCTGAGCCAAATTTAAGCCAAACACGTTTTGGGCAAATTGCCGCCCCACTGTTTAACACCTCTAACGAACTACGCAATATTGGTGCTGCACCTAATATGGTCATCACAATGACCTACCCGCTTAAAGGGAATGAAAAAGCCATTGGACTCAATTTTTTAGAAAATAAAGCGCAACGCGATGATGCTATTAAAGCACGCGATACTAATACCATTGTAATGGCTGGACCGCTCACGTTAGTTCAAGGCAATGAAGCTTTGATTGCACGAGTGCCGGTTTATTTACCTGAAGACCAATCTTTTTGGGGGCTGCTTTCTGTGGTGCTCGATCTAGAAAAAGTCTATAACAACGCAGGGATTTTCGAATTACAAAAAAAATACACCGTTGCCATTCAAGGACGTAACGGGTTAGGTAAGCAAGGTGAGTTTTTCTTTGGTGACCCAGAAATTACAAGCCAAAATCCGCTTGAGTTTAATCTAAATTTCCAAGGCGGTGCTTGGCAGCTCTATGTAGTGCCAAAAACAGGTTGGCAGCCAGCATCGTCGTCTGTCTGGCCATTACGTATTGTTATTAGTGTTATTTTAAGTTTGCTTATTTTTGCGTTTTTATTGTTTTTAAAAATGCTCAATAGAGAACACGAAAACGAAAAAATGCTCGAGGTAATGAGTAACCTAGCTCAAGTAGGTGCATGGTCATTTGATTTAGAAAAAAAACAGGTATTTTGGTCAGACATGACCAAAAAGATATTTGAATACCCTTTAGATGAGCAACCTAAATGGTCATCCGATTTATATTACTTTAAAGAGGGAAAAAGCAGAGATAAGGCGGCTGAACTGATCACTAAAGCGGTTAAATACGGTGAAAGTTACGAGGCTGAACTTGAAGTTATTAATGCCAAAGGCGAAGTAATTTGGGCACTCATACATGGTGAAGCAGAGCATAAAAATGGACGCTGCATCAGAATATTCGGCTCATTACAAAATATTGATGCCCGTAAAAAGGTAGCAATAGAAGATCAAAAAATAGCCCGCTTTAACGAAACTTTAGCGTCGCTAACAATTAGCGACCACATATTAAATGGTAAATTAAGCGAATCTAAAGAGCTAATTACTCGTGCGGTGTGTCGTGCACTTAAAGTGAATACAGTAAGCATTCGCTTGTTTGATAAGCATAAAACTCAGCTGAGTCCTATTGCAAGCTATAGCCAAAATAACAGTGATAATAATACCCCTTGGCGCCAGCAAGACATTCCTGATTTTTTTACCACCCTAGAAAAAAAAGCTGTTTTTAGCGCCCAGAATGCTCAACAACAAGCTTGCCTCGCACCCTTAGCAAAAAGCTACCTCGAGCCATCATCTATAAAAGCAATGCTCTGTGTTATGATCCCCGCAGGCAGCGGCTCAATTGGTGTTGTATGCGCAGAACAAGCAAGCGTTAGAGCATGGACGCAAAACGAAGAAGGTTTTTTAATTGCAATCGGCGCACTAATAGGAAGCCTTTACTCTAGTGAACAGCGCATAGAAACGGAAGCAGAACTAGTAATGGCAAAAGAAGCCGCTGAACAAGCGGTGATCGCTAAAAGTGAGTTTTTAGCCAGCATGAGTCATGAAATTCGCACTCCGATGAATGGGGTGTTAGGTATGCTTAATATTATTCAGGCGACCTCACTTGATCAGCAACAACGTCATCATATTAAACTTGCCCAGTCGTCAGCAGAATCTTTATTGGGAATTATTAATGATATTTTAGACTTTTCTAAAATAGAAGCTGGTAAGTTAGACATAGAAAACATTCAATTTAATTTACCACAGTTACTGGGAGAAATTGTTGAGTCGTTTGCGCTCAAGTCCGAAAGCAACAACACCCAATTAATTTTAGATACTACGCATGTAAGCACCAGTGAGATTGTGTCCGACCCAAATAGGTTGCGACAAATTTTAAATAACTTGATTGCCAATGCCGTAAAGTTCACCCAAAACGGACAAGTACTGGTAACCGCTACCATAGAAAAAACTATCGACAATACGACTTTAGAATGTGCGATTATTGATACCGGCATTGGTATTAGTTTAGAGAAGCAAAAACAATTATTTGACTCTTTTACTCAAGCTGATGCATCAACAACCCGCCAATATGGTGGCACCGGTTTAGGCTTGGCAATAGTTAAGCAGCTGTGCGAACTCATGGGAGGCGAAGTAAGTGTATATAGCCTACCCAATGAAGGCAGCACCTTTACTTTTTCAGTCAGCATTACCTCAGTGATAGACCAAGCATTTGATTTAGATTGCCAACATATACAAGCAAAGCGAATACTCATTGTTGATAATAGCGAGATGAATGCCACCATCATCGAAAAGCAATTAACGTTATGGGGCGCAGATGTCAGTGCTGTGTGTGATTACAAAGAGGTTGAAACTTATATAACTAATAATCAACAAACACCGCCGGATGTGGCAATTATTGACACAAGCTTTTTGGAGCCTATAGCACACCCCTTGGCTGAAAAGTTGAAACATTTTTTAGTGAACAGTCATATTCTGATTATGGCTCCAATGAGCTATTCAAAAAGCAATTTATTTTATGGAAACAATGAAGCAGCCTTAATTTTTAAACCACTCACCGCTATTGGTTTGTATGACACGCTGGTAAAAGTAACATTGGCAGCACAGCCCAAAGAGTTAGCGCTCCCTCCAGCGATTAATACACCTAAAAAAGCGAAAGGCCATGTGTTGTTAGTAGAGGATAACAAAGTAAATCAAGTAGTTGCCTGTGCATTATTAAAACAAGCCGAGCTCACTTTTGATATTGCAGAGGATGGCGAGGATGCACTAACGAAATTAAACCAAGCAAACGCAAACACTTATCAACTTATTCTAATGGATTGCCAAATGCCTATTATGGATGGATACCAAGCTACCATGGCTATTAGAGAGGGCCTCACGGGTCTAGAGAATCAAACCATCCCCATTATTGCGCTAACGGCTAATGCAATGCGCGGAGATAAAGACAAATGTTTAAATGCCGGTATGAACGACTATTTAAGTAAACCTCTCGATGGCCCTGCTATGCATGCTAAATTGCAACAATGGCTTAGCGCTAAATAACAGTGTAAGCTTAAAATAGAATCGATGAAGTAAGGGATATTATGCAGTTATCAGTTGAACAACAAAGAGTTATTGGCTGTTTATTGGAAAAGCAAACAACAACGCCTGAACATTACCCACTATCATTAAATGCCTTAACGAATGCCTGTAATCAAAAATCAAATCGCGCTCCTGTGCTCGAATTAAGCCAACAGCAAGTTCAGGCTACCATTGCAGAATTAATCGACTTACGCTTGGTAACAGAAGATGAAGGTCTCAGTGGACGTGTATCTAAATACGACCATCGCTTTTGTAATACACAATTTAGCCACTTACAATTTAACGCACAACAACGCGCCATTATATGTTTATTATTATTGCGGGGAGCTCAAACACCCGGTGAATTAAAAACCCGTTGCGCTCGATTAGCTGACTTTACCAGTATTGACGACGTTGAAATATCGCTTGAACAATTGATTGAAAACAGCCATGTAAAAAAACTACCTCGCGAATCTGGTAAGCGTGATAGCCGTTATATCCACTTATTTACAGCACCTTCTGCAGAAAACGATGAGCCAATAGCAACACAGACCATTACTGACGAGTTAAAAAATCAAGAGCTCAATGATCTACTTGCTGAAATTAACGAACTTAAAGCTCAACTTAAACAAATAAAAGAGTATATAGGGCTTTAATTGTGTAATTTGAAATCACATAATAGCTATTCTTTTTTGAGCATTAAAACTTTTTAACTTTAAGGAGCGGGCCATGCGCGCCGAAATTATGGCTGAAATGAAAGTTCAGCCTAGTATTGATGTTAACGCTGAAATTAAACGCCGAGTAAATTTTATTAAAGCACGTTTAAAAGCCGCATACTCAACTTCACTGGTACTAGGTATTAGTGGCGGTGTAGACTCATCAACCTGTGGCCGATTATGCCAACTTGCTATTAATGAGCTTAATCAAGAACACCAAGATACACAGTATCAATTTATTGCTGTGCGCTTACCGTATGGAGTGCAAGCAGATGAAAACGAAGCACAAATGGCGGTTGATTTTATTAAACCCAGCACCCGTATGACAGTCAATATTCAGCCTGCAACCGACGCACTGCACGAGCAAACGATGGCAACTTTAGCTGGCAATAATCAGCCATTGCCAACACAAGAAAAAATAGACTTTATTAAAGGCAATGTGAAAGCACGCCAACGCATGATTGCACAATATGAAATTGCTGGGTTTTGCCAAGGGCTCGTTGTAGGTACCGACCATAGCGCCGAAAACATTACTGGTTTTTATACTAAGTTTGGCGATGGCGCCTGCGATTTAGCACCTTTGTTTGGTCTATCTAAACGTCAGGTTAGAGCATTGGCAACAGCATTAGGTGCACCTGCTTTGTTAGTTGAAAAAGCACCTACTGCCGATTTAGAAAGTGATAGACCAGGTTTAACTGACGAGGAAGCACTAGGCTTAAGCTATGAAGAAATTGATGACTTTTTAGAAGGTAAACCAGTCTCTGAGCATGTGGAGCAAACACTGATTGCAATTTACCAACGCACGCAACATAAGCGCCAGCCTATTCCAACAATATACGATGCTTTTTAAATCAATATTATAAGTGTGATTTAACTGATCGAGCCGCTTATATTTTACGTAAAAATGGCGTGAAAATAAGTGGCTTAAATTTTAACGGTTAACCTTAACGCTTGCCAACAGAGAGTTTTATATTTTATGACCCCCCCTATTTTGATTACTGGCGCAGGACAACGTATAGGACTTGCGCTTGCACAGCATTTTATAGCCCAAGGGCAAGCGGTCATTATTACTTATCGTACCCGCCATAAAGCGGTAGATTTGCTAGAGCAACAAGGGGCGAGCTGTCTTTATGCTGACTTTAGTTCTGATGAGGGTATTAATACTTTTATTACATTACTTAAAGCACAGACTGACTCACTAAGCGCGATAATTCATAATGCATCAAGCTGGGACTGTGAAGCTAACAACCCTCAGTTTGAGCAGCTGTTTGACAATATGATGCGCATTCATGCAAAAACACCGTACTTGGTAAACTTACGCTGTGCAGATTTACTATTAAATTATCAGGCGTCTCACGCTAAGCCCGCTGACATTATTCATCTAACTGATTACGTAGTGGAAACTGGCAGCCCAAAACACTTAGCCTATGCGGCCAGCAAAGCCGCCTTGGATAATTTAACCAAATCATTTAGTGCTAAATATGCACCGAATATTAAAGTGAATTCAGTCGCACCATCATTAATTATTTTTAATCAACATGATGATGAGCAGTATCGCGCTAAAACTTTAAAAAAATCATTAATGGGTATCGAACCTGGATGCCAAGAAATTATCAATAGTATCGACCTACTACTGAACAGCCATTACATCACAGGCCGTGCTTTACCTGTTGATGGTGGTCGCCATCTTAAGTAAGTCATCTAAATAAACGAGAAACTTATGCATAACGAATTAAAAGAAAGCTATCAAAAAATTATAACCGCAGTCGGTGAAGATGCAGAACGTGAAGGGTTGCTCGATACTCCAAAACGCGCTGCAAAAGCGATGGAGTACCTAACTCAAGGTTACCGCCAAACGCTTAACGATATCACTAATAATGCAGTATTTACCTCAGATGCTGACGATATGGTATTAATACAAGACATAGAGCTTTACTCTATGTGTGAACATCATTTATTACCATTTATTGGCCGCTGTCACATTGCTTATATTCCTGATGGCAAAGTATTAGGTTTGTCTAAGTTTGCACGTATTGTGGATATGTTCTCTCGCCGTTTTCAAATTCAAGAGCAACTTACCCATCAAATTGCCAAAGCGGTCGAGGAAGTAACCGGTGCCAAAGGTGTAGGTGTAATTGTTGAAGCAAAACACATGTGTATGATGATGCGTGGCGTAGAAAAACAAAACTCAAGTATGCGTACCTCGGTAATGCTAGGAAACTTTAGAGCCGATCCGAAAACACGTAATGAGTTTTTACAGCTGATCAAAGGATAATCTATGGCAAACGCAATAATTAATGTAACTAACTTACGGCTACGCACGTTTATTGGATTTAATCCTGATGAACGTGAAAAAAAACAAGATGTAGTCATTAATTTAGAAATTCATTATCCGGCTGATCAAGCTTGTGAAACTGATGAAGTAGAACAAGCACTTAACTACAAGGTAATTACTAAAGAAGTAATTAGCTTAGTTGAACAGGGTCACTTTTTATTGTTAGAAAAATTAGTTGCTGAAATTCTTGCTGTTTGCCACTCGCACCCAAGTGTAAATTACGCCAAAGCCCGAGTGGATAAACCTCATGCGCTGCGCTTTGCAGACTCTGTGTCGCTAACTCTGGACTGGCACAAATAATCCAACGGCAAGGGCTATTACAGCTAAATAACGTAGCCCTTTGCCGAGTGTTACTAGCACTAAAAACATACTAAAGCGCACTTTAAACACGCCGCCAATAACAGTTAGTGGATCGCCAACAATAGGTAACCACGCAAACAGTAAGCTATATATCCCATATTTATTAAACTGCTTTTGCGCTTTTTTGAGCCCTTTTTCAGAAACTGGAAACCATTTTTTATCTTTAAAGCGTAATGCTTGTGTTCCAAGCCAATAATTAACACAACTGCCTAATACATTGCCTAAGGTTGCTGCAAACCAAATTAGCCATAAGTTAGTATTACCTTGCATTATCATCCCACCCATCAACACTTCAGACGAGCTGGGTAATAACGTAGCCGATATAAATGCTGTAAAAAATAATGTTATATAGAGCATTTTTCCCTTATGACTAAAAACTAAACCCAGCAATTAAGCTGGGTTTGAACGACTTTTTAACTTAAATCAAAACGCTTATTTTATTAAATTTAAGCTAAGGGGGTAATTAAACTCTTTACCATCGTTGGCTTTTACGCTTGCGATAACCACCATCACAAATGAAAAAATAGCGACCATAGGTAACAGTAGTAAACCAACAGCTGCAAAAATTAGTAAAAAACATACAAAATAAGCTATAGCCATGGTAATTTGAAAGTTAAGCGCTTTTTTACCGTGTATATCAACTATAGGCATTTCATCTTTTTTAATTAGCCAGATAATAAGGGGACCTAGCACCGAGCCGAATGGCACAATAAATCCCGCTAATGCACTTAAATGACATAGCATTGCCCAGGTGCGGTCATCTTTATTGACGACTTTAATCTCTTGATTTTGTTCCATTACATTTTCCCTTTTCGTAAAACACCGTAATTTAACTGAATATACTATTACTATTTTGCGCTAATACCAAGCAGCTTTAATTGGCGGCAATTCAAATATAAAAAACCCCCAGTAATTACAATATACAACTACTGGAGGTCACTTAAAAAGCTACGCTTTTATTTTATTACTTATTTTTACCAGCTAAATCAAGCATAAATGCATAGTTAAGTGCCGTGTCCTCCAAGCGTTTAAAACGACCAGACGCACCTCCATGGCCGGCTTCCATGTCTATTTTAAATAGTAGTTTATTATCATCTGTTTTGTAGTCACGCAGTTTTGCAACCCACTTTGCTGGCTCAAAATATTGAACCTGTGAGTCGTGCAAACCTGTTGTTACTAACATATTAGGGTAGTCTTGTTTACTAACTTGATCGTACGGTGAATACGACAACATATAATCGTAATATTCTTTCTCGTTAGGGTTACCCCACTCACCATACTCGTTAGTTGTAAGCGGAATAGTCTCATCAAGCATAGTAGTAACCACATCAACAAATGGAACCGCAGCCACCATACCTTTATATAGCTCAGGCGCTTGGTTTGCCACTGCGCCCATTAATAAACCACCAGCACTGCCACCTTGGGCAAAAATTTGCTCTTTATCGCCATATCCTTGGGCTACCAATGACTTAGTAACATCTACAAAGTCGTTAAACGTGTTCTTTTTAGTGAGTAATTTACCCGCTTCGTACCACGGGCGCCCTAACATTTGCGAACCACGTACGTGGGCAATGGCAAATACAAAACCACGGTCAAGCAACGTTAATCGTGCAGAAGAAAAACTAGGATCCATTGTTGCACCATACGAACCATAGCCGTATTGCAATAATGGGTTAGTGCCATCTTTTTTAAATAGCTCTTTTCGATACACCAAACTCACAGGTACTTTTACGCCATCGCGTGCTGTGACAAAAATACGCTCAGACGCATAGTTATCCGCGTTAAAGTCACCTAATACCGTTTGTTGCTTCAATAATGTTTTTTCGCCAGTCGCCAAATTAACATCATAAGATGAACCCGGAGTGGTCATACTGGTGTAGTAAACGCGCAGCGTATCGCTTTCTAATTCGTTATTACCGTACGCATTAATTGTATATGCACTGTCGTTAAAGCTTAGTGGTAACTCTTTGCCCGATGTTAAATTACGCGCAATCAGTGTTGATTGGCCCATTTCGCGTTGTTGGTATACTAAGTAGTCATTAAATAACTCTACGCCTTCAAGTTTAATATCCTCGCGCGCAGGGATCACACTTTGCCAATTCGATTTATCACCGGCTTTATCAATATCGACCTTCATTAGCTGAAAGTTAACCGCATTTAAATTAGTCACAATGTAATAAGTATTACCTAATTTGGAAATGCTGTACTCAAGGTTGGCTTCACGCTCAATTAAGCGCTTTGGCTTAGCATTTACATCGTTTGCACTAAGTACTGACAAACCCGATGCATCAGTACTGCTATGCCAAATATAAATTTCTGAGCCGTCTTTGCTCTTGCTCATACCAGTGTAATAGCTCGTATCTTTTTCTTCGTATACAAGCTCATCATCGCTTTGTGGTGTACCAAGCGTATGACGATAAACTTGATAACCGAGTAAGGTTTGCGCATCTTTTTTAATGTAATAAACAGTTTTATTATCGTTCGCCCACACAACATAACCACTGGTGCCTTCAAGCGTGTCTTCTAATAATTTACCAGTGCTTAAATCTTTAATTTTTATATTGTAAACACGGCGGCTCACCGTATCTTCACCATACGCCATTAAGTTATCATTTGGGCTGACACTCAGACCACTAACTGCAAAATAGTCATGGCCTTTAGCTAGTTCATTGACGTCTAAAATAACTTCCTGATCGGTGCCTGCAAAATCACTACTGCGTAAATAAGTAGCATACTCGTTATCGCCGCGAGTTTGCGACGAGTAATAGTACTCTCCGTCTTTTACTGGAACAGAGTCATCATCTTTTTGAATTCGCCCTTTAAGCTCTTCAAATAAACTACTTTGCAGTGTTTTAGTATGCGCAAGCATTGCATCTGTGTAAGCATTTTCAGCCTCAAGGTAACTAATCACCTTAGTAGCTTTACGCTCATCATCACGCATCCAATAATAATCATCGATGCGAGTATCGCCATGGATTGTCATTTCATATGGCACTTTCTTCGCAATCGGCGGCATGACTTCGGTTTGAGCAGCTACATTTTCAACCTTTGCTGATTGCTCAACATCAGGGGCTTTATTACATCCCCCTAAAATAGCTAAGGATATAAAAGTAAGAACAAATGGGGTGTGTTTCATTGATTGGAATCTCTGTAGTTTTTATTTTTATTAAATATACCTAATATTTAATAGCACGGAGATTTAGTTTGTGAAGCTATGTAAAAAGGGAGCAGAAGCTCCCTTTAGTTAATATTTAATTTATTTAATTACTTTTGCTTACGACGACGCATAAATGCAAATGGCGCTACTAGCAATGTTAGCCAAGCTAATGAACCTGAAGAGCTTTTCTTAGCAGGCTCAGGAGTAACAACAGGAGGTGCTACTTTAGTAACGGATATTGTTACCATTGCAGGTGCAGATACATTACCACGAACATCAATCGCAACAACTTCCATTTCTGCAGATGTATCACCCGCTAATAAAGTTGTATCTACAACCACAATTTGGCCTTCTGCATCAACTGCAAAACCAAGGTTTGTATTAGATTGAACGTAGTACTCTGAAACAGCCAAGTCTAAATCTGATTCTTCAATAGTAAACGCACCTACCACGGTTCCATCAGCTGCATCTTCAGAAACACTAAACTCACCACCAATCAACATTGGTGCTTCAACGTCTGGTAATTCTAGGTCTTCAGCTGCCATCACTTTAATAATGTTAGTACCTGATGATAGTACAAAAGGACCATTTGCTGATACTACCGCTTTTTCTCCTGGCTTGATTGAAGTAACCACTTCATCAGTTGCCATTTCAGTACCAAGCTGAACATCAAATACTGCAGAACCTGTTACGCTATTTTTTTCATCCGTTTCAGTTGCCCCATAAGGCGAAATTGTAACCTGAGGTTGAATACCAAATACCGCGGTTCCAGTTACGCTATCAGTTTCAGTGAAAATGCCTGACTGATAACTAGGGTGACCTACAGATACTTTGAAGTTCATTGGTTCACCAAGAAGCGACGCATCGATATTCATGAACTCTGAACAGCCGGTAAAGGTAATAGTATTTCCACCTGCCTCATGTATTAACGGTGTACCCCATTGCCATGCATCATTGCCAGCACCATCCGTTGTACCAATTAATGTACGGCTACGGCCAGGGAATGCAGTTCTACGACCACGGTCATTTAGGTTTTGTAAAAACTGATCTGCAAAGCCATCATTATCTGTATCAATTTCAATCCTATAGCCCGCTTGGAAAGTATGAGTTAACGGATCTCGTAACTGGATCGATGAAGTAATAAAGATACCTGAACCACAAGAATCATCATTAATTGCTGAGAATGTAGTAGCTAGGATATTAAATTCAGCGTCTTCAACTGATTTTTCTTCACCCATTGCCACAATGCTTTCAGCTTGCGGGAAAATTTCAATTTGGCCTGTATTTTCAACAACTAACGCCATTTCATTATTAATAATTTCAGGTGAGAAGCTCAACTGAGTCACGGCTTTTGGCATTGCATGATAAACAACATGTAAATCGTGATCGCCATCTGTAGATGCATCGTCAAATACTAACGCACCATCAAACTCTACTGATGTTAATGCCGCGCTTCTTGCTTCAATATCATCTGCACTAAATGGATTTTCTAATTCCCATGCAGGTAATTTACTTGGATCAACCATCATTGTAATATCAAAGTTAATCGCTTGACCTGCTGGTACTGTTATAGATTCAGGGAAATCCCAGCTAACTGCGTCCGTATCAATATCACTTTGGTAACGTGCTTCTATGCGAAGGTTATAAGTTTTTGCATCTGCAGAGAAGTTCTTAACTGTCACTGTTTTAGTAATTGAACCTGATTCTGCTACACTTACTAAACCATAAGATAGTGCAGCTTGTTTAGTATCAAACTCACTATTATTTACCCAAGCAGCAACTGGTAAATTAACTGCCTTGGTAACATCAACTAAACCAGCGCCTATCATACTAATTGGCGCAAGCTCTGAATCAGGATTGATCGCTAAAGGTTCATTAGTTACGTTTAAGTTTGCTGCATTCATAATTGTTGCTTTAATCTCAAACGCATTACGCTCAGGGTGTGCTTCACGAATCATTGCAACAGCACCGGCTGTAATTGGGCCTGAGAAAGATGTACCATTTACAGGAGCTAGCTTATCCTGAGTTCCTGCAGCTGCAACCATTATACTTGTTCCTGGCGCTGTAATTTCTGGTTTTAATAAACCATCCATAGAAGGACCACGAGATGAGAATGTTGCAACAGCACCTGCAGTTGTTTTTATTTCAACACTAATATCAAATGTAGCAGGACCGCCTGCAGCTAATTGCGCCTTTAAAGCAGAGCCTGCAGCAAAGTTAATACCTATATTTTTAATTGTAACCGCGGCATCAAAGCCCCCCATAGATGCAGGGGTACCATCATCTTCATTATTTGCAATCATTACAAACTCAGCACCTTTAGCCTGAGCATGTAAAACTTTATCCGTAAAGTTACATGAACCTCGGTCAATTAATACTGCTTTACCTGTAAAGTCAACATCTGCAGCAAATTCAGCACAACCATCTGCGTTTGTTTCAGGATAAACTAATTCAATATCGGCACCTGAAATAGCAAAATCTTCTTGAGGACCAAAACCTGATGCCTGGATATTACCTTCAACGCCAGCAACAGTACCAGATGCAACACCTACTTCAGTTGTTGGGTGAGTCATAGCGCCAACAGATAGTGCGTTAGGTGTAGTACTTGGACCACCAACACGGAAAGGATTATCGCCATCATTACCAGCAGAAATAACCATATTCACACCTAACTCAACTGCACGTTGAACTAAGTATTGTGTACCACCACCGGTGTAAGTGTCACCAAACTCACCACCTAATGACATATTCATTACATCAACGCGGTCTGAAATATCGCCATCACCGTTAGGATCCATTGCAGCTTCTAGAGCAGCAGCTTGTGCATCGCCAGGACAACCACCACCACATACTGAGTAAGCGTAAAGTTCAACATCAGGTGCAATACCATTTACTGAGTTTGCAGAAGATGTACCATGATTGGTTGGATCACCTGTAGAAGGTGAATTAGCGGCATCATTTTCAATAGGATCTGCATCATCACGAATAAAATCATAACCACCTTGCACGATACCTTGAGGCCATGCAACTGATGTTGGATCAGCTTGAGCTGCTTCATAAGCCTCAACTGTGCCTGCACCACCAAATGCCGCATGCGTGTAGTCGATTCCCGTATCAAGCACTGCAACACGTTGGCCTTTACCACTTGCTATACCGTCAGTAATAAGTGGTTTAGCGTTGATATATTCAGAGCTTGCTGCAACATGCAATTCGCGATCGAACATTGGTAAAACTTTAACAACGCGATCATCTTTTGCAATTTCAGCTAACGCCTCAGGCGTTGCTTGAACAATTAACGTTGGCGCTAAAATCTTAGTTTTACCAATTACTTTTGCATTAAAATCTAGACTATTTAACTCAACAGTCATCATATCTTGAAGCTGCTCAATTTGCGCCGTTATTTCTCGATTTGAAGATACATGATAAGTCCCAGCAGCAACAGCATCAACTGAGGTTTTTGCTTTTAAAACAATCATATGTGCCGATGGTGCTTTTTTATCAGCAACTATCTCTTTTACTTTTTCTGCTTGGGTGTAATTAATTGTCGCGTTAGGCAAAGCTACTGCGTTGGCAAATGTTGCCACAAATGCACCTGATACAGCTGTAGCTATTGCTGTTCTTTTAATTATATTTTTAGACATTGTTTCCCCTAGGATAGGTTATGTATTATTGTATTTACTATATTTAATTTTTTAACTATGTGGCGAATATAAAACGTCAACCTTTGCGAGCGCAACATTATTGCTACATTAAAGTTACACAAAAAAACAACACCCTTAAAAAACAACCATAAAACACTGATTCAAAAGGAAAATAAAAGCCACTTGGCTTGTAAAAAATTGTAAATGAAAATTTAAATTGAGAAATTAATGAATAACGATGTAATTAATATTTTAACAATGGCTAAAGTCATTCAAACAGCGGTTGCACCCGTTTTTTTAATTACGGGTATTGCGGCAACACTCGGGGTATTATCAAATCGCTTGGCGCGTATTACTGACAGAGCCAGACAGTTAGAGCGAAAATTAAAGGTCAGTATTGATGAAGAATTTAACCTGTCTTTAACTACTGAGCTGAGAGCACTCCTAAAGCGTTCTCGGTGTATCCATATTGCATTTAGTTTAAGTGTCTTAAGCGCATTATTAGTATGTGCAGTGGTTATGCTTTTGTTTTTATCACACATACAATCGATTAACTTAGGTGTCACTATTGGTAGCTGCTTTGTTGGTGCCATGGCATTACTAATATGTGCATTTATGTCATTACTGGGGGAGGTGTTCTTAGCAACACGCAGTATGCGCCGAGGGATGATTTTCGCTGATATTGATATAAACGATTAATAAAAAACCCCGAGCCAATTACGCTGCTCGGGGTTTTACTTATCTAAAACAGATTACTGTGCTGTATAAATTGTTTCAAGCACTTCTATTTTAGCTTCTTTTGCAAAACCCGATACCTTTAGTTGCTCTGATGCAGCTAGAATATCTTGACCATCGTTTATAGCAAAAACAGCAATTTGCGTACCAGGAAAGACTGAGATTACCTTCAACCCTGTAGCCAAAGCAGCATCATTTGCGTCCACACCATCTTTTAGAAGGACAGTAATATTACCTGAAAGTAAAGTTAGGTTATTAGTAAAGATATTGCGTACTAATGTCCCCTTAGTTACAGTATCAGATGAACCTTCTACACTTACTACAGCCATTTCACCTTTTTGCATAATAACATGCTCTTCTGAAGCTACATTTGAAGGCACTAAACGTAAGTTCTTTTCAATTTTGTAAGAACCAAAATCCGCTTTATTAAATTTCAACTTAGTTACTGGCTTTTTAGGTAATTGCAGATCTTTATCGATATTCATGCTTGCTGTCGCAGTAAACGAAATACACGCAACTGCACCCAATACGATTAATTGTTTAACTTTCATTTTATAATCCTTACTCTTGATCTGCATGACCGAATGCACGAAGAGATACACCCTCTAGAACACTCAATGCTACGTTATTTGAAATACCTGTTACATCTAAAAAGTTATCGATATTATCATCAAGTGCAAAACTATCAGCGCTCGTATCAAGTAAGCGAATAGTCCAAGTACCTTTGGTTGATTCACCGTAAAATGCATTCGACATTAGTACCGCATCTTTTAAAATATAACCTGCATTAAAACTAAAGTCGCTATTCAGTGCAGGCAGAAATAGTGCCTGTTTAGATGAAAGCAATACACTTCTCGTTCCTGCTGGCGAGGTCACTTCGATAGCTAAATCGCTACCTGCTGAGGTTTGCGTTCCATCAGCTAGACCAAAGGCCATTTCTGGATTGCTTACATCAAATTTAAATTGCATCGCTTCAATATTGAGCTCTTCTGTTACTACAATTTCTTGCGTTAAACCTGTAGCACTGTTATCAGGGATTTCTAATGTGAGGGCATTTTCAGCAACTACTGAACCAAAACCTTTCCAATCCGTGATTGCTTGTTCACCTAATGAAGCTTCGTAAGATTTAGCCATGGCAACAGCTGCACCAGCATCAACTCGACCAAAGCCATATAAATTATTAAAGCTATAACCTGCAGCATTTTCAACCCAACCATCATGCGCAGCAAACTCACCTGCGCCTACAGTTAAATTGACAGCAGCATTATCTGGATCAATTAATGTACTTGTTGACGCTAAAATATGACGTACATCACGCCAAGTTAGTTCAGGGTTAGCTGAAAGAATTAACGATACCACACCTGATGCATTTGGCGCAGCAGAGGATGTACCATTAAATGTAGATGTATAGTTACAACTTGCATTATCTTCATGGCCTGGATAGTCAAAGGGGAACTGGCTTGCAGCAAATTCTTCACCATAAACTTTAGCCCAAGCTGTAATTCCACGACCATTAAAGCCTGAGTAACCATTAATACAAGTCATTTGGTCTGTTGTTACCATAGCAGGAGCCCAGCGCCCAGCTTCACCTGCAGGAGCAGAAACCATTACATTGGCACCCGCTGTAGAGTAACTTGTATGTTTACCATTTGCATTTACCGCAGCAATACTCAAATAATAAGGATGACCTTGACTCGGCTCAAATGCACCATTATAACAAGTTAACCCTAAATCATTGGCACCATTGTCAGTACATAAAGACCCTTCATGTGGGTTATTGCCACCATCATCGAATGAGTTACCACTAGACTTAATATTTAATGCACCTTTACCATCACGAAGATATAAATTGGGATATGATTCAATTGTCTCCTCTAATTCCGAATAAGCTACAAATGCTGGAACGGTAATACCGTAACTACGGTTAAATGCAGAAATATTTTCCGTTGTGCTAATACCGCTACCTGGGAAGCCGTGAGCAAGTAAATCCTTTTGTGCAATTTTATCCTCGCCAAGGTAGTTCATACCAATTAAACCAGTATCTGGTGCAACACCGCGACCACCTTTACCATTCCAACCTTTTGCTGCTATTAAGCCCGCAACGCTTGTACCATGATCACCACTATTTGCCGTACTCGTTGGATCTGTGCGATCAAGAACATTAGCATCCAAATTTAAAGAGCGGTTAGGTAATACATTATCTATCAGATCTTCATGGCGGATTTCCATACCTGAATCAATTACTACAGCGGTTACACCTGCGCCAGTAGCGCCTTGTGCATAAGCAGATAAAACATTCATATCTTCACCAGCAACCAGTTCTGCTGCTTCTGATTCAGCGAAGTCTGCATCTAGTCTTGCTTTTGCATTTTCTTCGGTAAAACCACGCTGATTTACATATAAATCAATTAAGCCTTGTTTCATCTCATGACTAAGAGAGTATGCTTTTTGGCCTGTGTTATTCAGGTGCCATTGCTGATTTGCAAGAGGGTCTCCAATAATTCCTGAAATATTAATTTTCGCAGAGGCCGTTTTACCGTTTGCAGTTACTGTGTAGTCAATAACAGCATCTTCCCCTGAGACAGGAACATATGTAAACGAGTTACCATCTACCGTTAACATGCCATGGCTAAACTTAAACACACCATCTTGCGCGGTAATTTCCTCGCCATTTTCAGTAAAGCTAAAAGTAAGTGCATCACCATCATTATCACTCGCTTTAAAATCAGCAGTAACAGGTATCCATTGCTTTAAATCAACAACGACAACATCACTCGCTTTTGGTGCTACATCAGTAACAACAGGAACTTTACTGTTATTATCATTATCACTGCCTCCACAACCCGATAGTGAAATCACTATTGCTGCAGACAGCGCAGACAACTTAAAAATATTGTTTTTCATAAATGCTCTTCATTGGTTATTTTTATGACGCCTAAATGTACACAACCCAATGACCACCAACAACACCCTATTTACAAAGGTTCACAATAAAGCCATAAATTAATACTACATATTTCCATCTCTGATTAATCTATGCTCATGCAATATCTATGCTTTGCCTTAAACAAAAGTGCACGCTAAGATACAAAGATAATTAAAGAACCCTTAAAGGAGTAGAGTAAAGTGAAATTGAAGCAAGTATTTATCGGGGCGTTACTATCTACATGCGCATTTAGCGTATCTGCAAATTCTGCATTCAAAGAGCCAAGCGATGCGATTGAATATCGCCAAGCTGCATTTTCTATGATTTCAGTTCAAATAGGCGATATGGGTGCCATGCTCAAGGGTAAAATTCCTTTTGATGCAGAGCAATTTAAGCAGCGTGCAAATAACGCAGCGGCATTGTCTAAAATGCCTTGGGAAGCTTTTTACGCAGGTACTGATAAGGGTGATACATCAGCACTTCCTGCGGTATGGTCTGAAAACGATACTTTTATGAAAAAAGCGACAGCATTTCAACAATATGCTGATGAACTTGCTGTAGCAGCTCAAACCGGTGACAAAGCTGTTATTGGTAAAGCGTTTGGTGCGTGGGCTAAAGGCTGTAAAGATTGCCATAAGCAATTCAAAGACTAATATATAACTGTGTATTAAGAACAAAAATGGCGCTGTATTAGCGCCACTTTTTTTAACTAAGCAAATAACTTAAATGCTCACTTCCCCAGGTACTCATTAATAAAACTAGTAGTAGCAAAAATATAACCCATGCAACCCATGGTGACTTTGTCTCTGGCTCTGAGCTTTTTGTTGCTAGTGCTTTATTACCGGTGATCATTGCTTTGACCAAAGGCTTGCCTTGGACTTTGTAAGCAATAATAGCCACAACATGCAAAATAATCGCATAAAATAAAATATCAAAATTAATATGGTGCAACCAATTGGCAAAATCAATCGTATCACTCGATACATACTGCGCTAACGGGCCATCAGTTAAAATACCATCACTGCTCATTAAACCGCTTATTAGCTGCGCTATGATCAGAATAAAAAATAATAACACCATATAACTACCTGGTGCAGAATGGCCCACATCATTTATTTTTTTGCCGCTAAAAGAAGCAAGCACCGATTTAGGAGAATGCAGTAATGCCGATATTCTTGCCGTTTTACTGCCTATAAGACCCCATATAATCCGTGTTGAAATAAGCGCTAAAGTAAAAAAGCCAACTACAAAATGAAGTTCGATCATGCCTTCTTCTGCACTAAAATAAAGTGCAGCAATACTCAATACTAATAACCAATGAAAGCTTCTTAAAAAACCATCCCACACTTTTACCTTAAACATTGCACCTTCCCTAAAAAAAAGTATCATCTAAAACGCTAACTATTTTAGCTTCTCAATATTAAGGTATCCTAATGAGTCTTTCCACCTATGCGCAGAGTAAAACACATGCAATCAATTAAAAAACCAGTATTAAAAGGCTTTTTAGATATGCTGCCACTGTGTTTAGCGGTTATTCCTTGGGGCATTTTATGTGGCTCGTTAGCAATACAAAATGGCTTTACCCCTTTTGAAACTCAAGCCATGTCGCTACTGGTATTTGCAGGCGCAGCGCAGCTGGTTGCAATTGAGCTCATTGCTGGTAATACCCCTCTACTAACCATTCTTTTTACCACGTTTATTATTAGCTCTCGCCATTTTTTATATGGCTTGGCGGTTCGTCACAAAGTGATTGAGCAACCCATGCGTTGGCGCCTGCCTGTCAGCTTTGTATTAACCGATGAACTATTTGCTTTTTCGCACCACCCACGCGCCTATCGCACTAAAACCCGTTTAATTTATGCATTGAGCGCAGGTTTTAGCTTTTACATTGCGTGGAACATTTGGACTCTAATTGGCATTGTAGCCGGTACTATGCTTCCAGATCTCACTAATTTAGGACTCGATTTTGCTATTGCAGCGACTTTTATTGCCTTAGTGATTCCGGGGATTAAAAACTTAGCTACTTTAGTCACAGTCATTGTTGCAGGGATCAGTGCCACTTTATTAAAAAGCACAGGTTTTGAATTATGGTTAGTATGCTCTGCACTTATAGCAATGAGCGCAGGTTACACTGTTACCAGATTAGTGCAAAATAAGGGGGACAAAAGATGATGACCACTATTTTACTAATGGCATGTATTACTTTTTTTACTCGCTATTTATTCTTACACCGCGCCTTACCATTTAAAGTAGGGCCAAAAATGCAACAATTTTTAAGCTTTAGTGCACCTGCAGTACTAACGGCGATTTGGGTCCCTATTGTATTTATAAATGACGAAGGTATTAACCTAAACTGGCAAAACCCTTATCTCAGTGCAGCTATAGTCGCTATTATTGTTGCTTACAAAACGCATAATATTTACTTAACGACCTTGGCCGGTATGGGGCTATTTTTAATTTTAAATTAGCAGTAAGCGCTGTGAAAGTGACTTAGACTTTGTAGATCATCACGCAAGGGTTAGACTATGCAAAATAAACAAATAATAAGCGTATTTATATGCACCCATTCCATCAACTAAAGACTACCAGCCTACAAGGCCAGCCAATCGACTTTAAAGAGTTTGAAGGTAAAGTTGTATTAATCGTAAATACCGCAAGTGAATGTGGATTAACTTATCAATATCAGTCATTGCAAGCATTACATGAAAAGTATGCAAGCCAAGGTTTGATCATTATAGGCTTTCCATGTAACCAATTTGGTCAACAAGAGCCCGGCGACGCTGAGCAAATAGCGCAAGGTTGTTTAATAAATTACGGGGTTAGTTTTTTAATCGCAGAAAAAGTGAATGTAAATGGCCAGCATACAGATTCTGTTTTCCGCTATTTAAAGTCTGTACTACCGGGGTTTTTAACCCGAAAAATTAAGTGGAACTTCACTAAGTTTTTAGTAGCGGCAGATGGTACACCTATTAAGCGCTTTGCACCTATTACTAAACCTGAAAAACTAGAAAAAGTAATTGAAAAAGCTCTGCTTGTAGCTAAGGCTTAACCCCAAAAAACTACAAAGAGGCACAAAGCCTCTTTATTACAAACTGTAACGCTTATTTGTACTAGCGAGAGCTTAATCAATATAATCGTTTAAGTCATCTTCACCTAGATTTTTACGCAAGCGTTTTTGCTCAAGGTAATCCTCTAACTTTCTTTTCACCTTTTGCTTTTTCTTGTCGTGTTGATTACGCCCGACCATTTCGTATTCGTCTTCAACAAAATCATCATCTAGCGCATCGTAACTAAATGTCTTACCCACAACCCACTCCATAAAGTGTTTGAGACCAATTACGGATTTCTATATCGCGATAATTGGTGAAATTAAAATGTTCAACATAAATTAGCTGTACAAATTTACGTCAAAATAAAGCCACATAGCTATCCTAAATAGTCTCTGTGTCAGTATTGTGAATAAATAGCGTTAAATTTGAATTGTGGAAAGTGAGAGTTTTTTATCGTATCGATAAATTTTATTTATTAGCATTTAATTGTTGGTTATTTTGACCATATTTTAGTATTTTCAATGAGTACACTTTCGACTTTAAAGCATTCAAAAAATCTCAAGCCATTGTTTTAAAACATTAAAAATAATTGGCATCAAACTTGTTATAAGTTAATTATCATCAGCAAAAAGCAGAGAATAAACATGAAAAAATTATTATTAGTTAGCGCGATAATGTGCGCTCCAGTAGCAATGGCTCACAATACTAGCGACTCTTCAATTTCATTTAGTAACGATGAATGTAACGTTGAATTTAAGAACGATGTGCGCATCAAACCTAATGAATTAGAAATTTTTAAAGCCAATAATCAGCACATGCTATTTACCGCTGAAGGTGAGCTGTCTATCAATGGCGAGCAAGTAGCATTAAATAGTGCACAGCGCCAAGCAATGACCGACTACACAGACAATTTACGCGTGCAATTACCTGAAGTGGCCAATATTGCCCTTGAAGGGGTTAAAATTGCAGGTGTAGCATTAGAAGAAGTTGCAAATGCGTTTAATATTAACGGCCTCGATAATATTTCAGCCTTAATGGACGATATTCATCAAGAGGTTGAAAGCACCTTTTATCAGCAAGGTACTTTTGTAATGGGTCAACAAAGCTTTACTCAATTTGGTGAAAACTTTGAACAGCAGTTTGAAAAGCAAATAGAAACAGCAGTTGAATCAGCAGTAATGGAATCAATGGGCAGCATTTTAGTGGCATTAGGCTCTGAGTTAATGAGTTCAGGCGGTGACATGCAAGCATTTGAAGAGCGCATGGAAAATATGGGCGCACAAATAGAAGAAAAAGTAGAGCTGCATGCCAAAACACTTGAAAAGCGTGCAAATTCATTATGTGATGATTTTGTTGAAATAGCACAACAAGAAACGCAACTAACCGCTCAAGTTCCTGCATTAAAAGGCTATGAGCTATTTACTATTAAACAGCACTAATAGAATAATACCCCGCATTAATCTCCCTTTGCGGCATTTGCTTTTAAGCTATGCCGCATTTTGCCTTTTATACCCTATTTAAAACCATTTAACTCAAATAATAGACTGTTGAGCGGATCTACTCTTGCTGTGCAGCATTGTTTTGTGGCTTCATAGTAAAATACAAACCAAAGTATAATCTTCGCTTCGCTCTAGAATAGTTAAAATGCCACCCAAGCTGATGATTGTAAGCCCAAATTGCAAACATAATTAAACCCATCTTTTTAGATTTATATTCATGAGATGGTACGTTCCCCAGTTAGAAGCGTTTTAAAACGCAACTAACTCCAAAGTGCCTAGTAACCTAGGCACTTTTTTTATAATTTAAAAACCTCGCAACACTATTTTTATCGTTTATTTACTGCTCTTATCTGATAAATAATTAACCACCTATAAATAACATGTTAAATCTTTGAGCAAAGCAAAGTTAAGCCCAACCAATACAAAATAATTTAATCTGAATAAATATTCAAAAAACTCTTTTTATAAACAGTTTAAACTCAAAAAAACCGAAAAGACCCCATATAAAAGAGACATAGCAATGAGCCCAGATGAATAATTATACAAAAAATAATAAACCAGTAGTTGAACGACAAATTAATAAAACGGTTTCGGATTAAAAAAACTAATACTTCACCAGTAATTTTTATCGCTTTATTTTTAACCACCCTGCGTGCAAAATGCACATGTTTTCAACAGACACAACCATGGAGCGAATAAAATGAACCCAATTAATACACTTAACCAAACAGCCACAACTCACGTTGCCGTTAAGCCAACTAATCGCAAAGCAAAAATGCTAGCTAAACTTAACCGTTACGGAAAAAAATTAGCACTTGGCGGTGCAATTCAATACAAATAATCACCCAACCATGATTTTGTATTGTTGCAGCAAACACCCAACCTCTAATGAAGACTCTTCTTTAGCTCCTCCTGTTTGCTGCCAGCCACCTCATAGCTAAAAATCACCTTAAATCGTCATTATTTATAAAAAAAAACGCATTTACGCTCACTTTTTAAGCAAACGATCTTTTTGCTATTTACACAGACTACTCTCCTAAGTATTATCCTGCATCATGACGTGGAGAGATGGCAGAGTGGTCGAATGCACCGGTCTTGAAAACCGGCAGGGGTTTATAGCCCCTCTAGGGTTCAAATCCCTATCTCTCCACCACTTATTTTTATTAATTGGTTTTATCCCGATTAATAATACGCAGAATAATGCGTCGGAGAGGTGTCCGAGTGGCCGAAGGAGCTCCCCTGCTAAGGGAGTATAGAGTTTGTAGCTCTATCGAGGGTTCGAATCCCTCCCTCTCCACCATTACTGAATATAAGCCACTTAATTGTGGTTTTTTTGTGCCTGAATTTTAACAACCTATGGAATTGTTCGTTTTGGAAGGCATACTTGACTTAGGCTATTAAATTAAACAAATTGTATGGTGTTACAACTTAGTGCATTATAAATGATACTTTAAACCAGCTTAGGTTTAACCATGGCAAAGCTAATATTACTACTGTGTTTTTTTGGTGCCTGCACTGTCAGCATGGCAAATGAAGTGACGGTTTTTAAATGCACCATTAAAGGGGTGCCGACTTTCAGTCAAACTCCATGCGCTAAAGACGCTAAAGTGATCACGCTTAAAAACGTCAACATTATGCAAACCAATGCATTGCAATCTGAAAATGCCCTAGTTATCGATACCTCAGTTGATGACTACCTTGAGGTGCAACAAATAGAGCGCGATATTGTGCAGCTTGAGCTTAAAATAAAGCAATACCAGCAGGAATACGCGCAAAAGAAACAGCAAGTCGGTTACATGACCCAAGATAAAGCAAATCGTTTAGGCGCTGATTCGATTGCAGATGCAATTGCTACAGAAACTGCGGTACTTAAACAAAGATTTGAACCGCAAATAAAACAAGCACAACAACAAATAGCGGCACTCACTCAAAAAAAACAACAGCTTAGTCAGCAGCCTTAACTGCCTTTTTCACCGTAGCAATAAACGCTTGTATCTCTGACGCTGTATTGTATATGTGCGGTGAAATACGAATACCGAGTTTGCGCACATCCACACTTATGTTTGCTGCCTCCAATGCCGCTAATACGGTTTGTTGATGCTCTGCAAAATCTAAAATAGCGGTACCACTGCACTGATCTTTATCGTTTGGCGATACTAAAAAAGCCGTCAGCTGCTGCTGAAGTAACGTTAACAACGCTAAATTATGCGCTCTCACTTTATCCACACCAAACTGGGCAATATATGCAATGCTATTACCAGCAATAACATAAGGGAGTATAGAAGGCGTACCGCCCCAAAACCTAAGTGTTTTAGCGTTATATTGAAAATGCGTAATATCAAACTCGAATGGATTTTGATGTGAAAACCAACCAACATCTTTTGGTTCACATTGCGTTATTTGCTTTGGATTTACCCATAAATAGGCCGCACCTGGCCCTCCGCATAACCACTTCACACTTGAGCCAATCATAAAATCGGCATTTAACGCCGTTAGATCGACAGGGATAACCCCTGCCGATTGCGCCACATCAATTATTGAGAGTGTATTCGTGACTTTACTAAGCGCCACAATATCGTTTAAAGGAGCTTGTACACCCGTATTAGAATAAACATGGCTAACAAAGACCCCATCAATCTCTGAAGTTAAATATCGCTGCCATACCTGCCTATCACTTAGATCTTCATGCTCGGGGATGAAACGTATTGTTGCACATGCAGGGAGTGCTTTTTGCATTACAAACCCCATACTTGGAAAGTCGGCCTGCGCCATTAATACCGTGCACTGTGGTTTATTAAATACGGGGTGCGACATAAGCAATTTAGTTAAACCACTAGATAAGTTAACCTGAGGACAAAACTGCTCACTTGGCGCATTAAATAGCCGCCCTAATGCACCCGTAAAATTTTCTATAGCTGGTAGCCATTGCTGCCATGGCTCTTTGGCACTTTCCTGCCAAGGAGTAAAAAACTGCTCAGTAGCATTTTCTAAAGTACTTTTTAGAGGACGACCAACAGAGTGGCTTAATAAATAGCAGCCCCTTGGCATACAAAAATCATTTTTAGCCATATTAGTTAATCCACTGTTTTAGCGTATTTAAGTCATCAAAACGCGTATTAATATCGTCTCGCTTAGCTGCTGCACGTCTATCCCTTAATTTAGCTAAGGAATCTAGCAGTACCGGTAAAGGTGGTCCACTGGCAGTTACTTTGCTTATATGCTGTTGTTGCATTTGCTGTGACGGTTGGGCAATAAACTTCTCAACCAACTGATTATGATGACCGATAGCGGTGTCACCATGTAACTTACACACTTGTATAAATAGTTTGCCGTGCTTTTGAAACCACTCTGTGTGTTTATATTGCTCGGCTTTTAAGAAGTCATCCATAAAGCTTTGCATACGCATGGCTTCTCGCAATATTTGTTGGTCCTCTGGCATCATATATAAAAATTTATCCACCAGCATTTGTGAGTAACTCGGCTCATTGGCACTGCAAAGCCCTAACAGCATATCAATAACATTAATGCCGGCAAAATCTCCCGCATTTGCACCACGGTAAACCTCTTTACCTACCCGGTAAGGCTTGTAGTATGGGCGTACACAATTAAAAAAACGCTCGGTATCAAGTTGAGTATACAAGGCATTATTCGACGCTATTACATCAATAAGTGCCGTTTTAACCACCTCAAGTAGTTCAGCCGTGACTGGGTGTGAAATACCTAATGGCAGTATTTTTAGTAAAGCATCACTCGCGCGCTTATACGCTA
Organism: Pseudoalteromonas sp. S1612; assembly: GCF_005887175.1. GTDB lineage: Bacteria > Pseudomonadota > Gammaproteobacteria > Enterobacterales > Alteromonadaceae > Pseudoalteromonas > Pseudoalteromonas undina. Next base: position 72,042 of record NZ_PNDH01000034.1, read on the forward strand.
AAATACCTTGGGTGTTGTAATCTAAAAACAGAGCTTCATCATCAAGATTTGTAAACCGTTTATAGGTGCCATTAATGGCTTTATTATGAGTGGTTAAATGTGCGGTGGCAAAACGAGGAGTTACTCCAATAGAAGCACCAATATGCATAGCAAGCGCCGATGCTTCTATCAGCGGTGAACTATTCTCTCTGCTTGGCTCTGTAATTTCATGTCTACGACAAGCCGCCATAAACAAACCGACATTACCAAGTAAATCAAATGCGCTATCAAATCCTTCGTCGGTATTACCTTCGGCTAATAAATCGCTGATCAACGCATTACCGTGCTCTTTCAAGGTCTGCTTTAAGTTATCCCCAACCCCTTCAACATTTGCTTTATCATCTTGTTGCCAATACAACTCTTCTAACTGAGAGTTTAGAGCAACAAACTCAGACCTAATCCAATTATCAAATTTAGCGGTGTAAGAACTCATAACTTTATCCTGTTATTATTATTTTTTAATGCTAGCAAAGATCCCAGAGGTTAAAACGCTAAAAAAAATAGTAAAAGCAGTTATTGTTAGCAATAATCACTATTACTAGACATATAATTAATAAGATTCTATAGCCATGTTAGATAATAAAGATCAGCAGCTACTCGTTGCCTTGCAATCGCAAGCCCGAATGTCGGTATCAGAATTAGCCAATACCATTAATCTCTCGGATACTCCTACTCTAAGGCGCATTAAAAAACTTGAGCAAGAACAGGTTATTATTGGTTATCACGCAGCTATTAACCCTAAGTCACTCAATCTTAATGTACTGGTTTATGCTTTCGTGCGACTATGTCAAAACTCAGTGAGTGCTGCACAACAGTTTGAACAACATGTAGAAAAACTACCGCATGTACTTGAGTGCTCAGTGATCTCAGGCAGCCACGACTATTTATTAAAAATTATCTCTCAGGATTTAGAAAGTTATGAGCAGTTTGTAAAGCACCAACTGGGAAGCTTAAGCTGTATCGCCAACATAGAATCAACCGTTGTATTAAAGCAGTCATTTAGTAAAAAACAGTTACCACTTTAAAAAATAATACTATTTAGTACTGATTCGCTATACTGAGATTCAACTATAAAAATAATATTAAACAAGGATGCATGTGAAGATTTTTCGTTCAACATCCAGTTCTTCTGCTTTTTACATATTGTTTGCGGTGGCTTATTTTGCAACTGGTAAGTTATTAACTAATTTTGCCTTCCAATCACAAGTAATCCCTATCTGGCTCCCTGCAGGTATTGCCCTAGTTGGCTGTTTTATCTGATGGTGGCGTTTTATTCCGGCATTATTTATTGCCTCTGTCGCCTTTAATTTAAGTACCGGTGATAACGTTATTACTGATCAAGTTTTAATTGGCAATACATTAGAGCAGGTGTTACTAATCGGCTTTGGTGCTGTACTACAAGGGATGATTGGCGCAGCTTTTTTAAAATACTGGCTAGGTCATCCGCTGTTTTTAAAGAAGCGCCAATCAATAATTTATTTTATTTTTATCGTTGGTATTGTCGTTAGCCTAATATCGGCCAATATTGGCGTCTATGCTTTAAGTCAGTTTAACCCTGCTTACAGTATTGATAATCATTGGAGAAATGTTACTTTTTGGTGGCTTGGTGATTCTCTTGGTGTGCTGATCGCAACTCCTTTTATATTGGCGTTATTACAACCTAAATTTAAACGACATTACTTCACCCCACTACCTACCATCGCAGTTTGCTCGGTATTATTCATCTCTGTAGCTTTTACCACAAAGCTATATAATCAAGAGAGTTATTCAAATGCGATACAAATTGCCAAACGCGAAACATCTATCATTGAAAACAGTTTACTGAGCAATTTAAACCTCAGTCAAATAACCGTACAAAGCCTTGCAAGCCAAATACAATCAACACCGACTTTAAGCAAGCAAGAGTTTGATATTTACAGTGCTCAACTATTGGCTGAGCATTCATTTATTAAAGCATTTTCATGGAACCGCAAAATTAACCAGGCTCAGGTCAGTGACTTTAACAAACAGCTTGATGAAATTTATAATACACACAACTTTGCTCCGAGCATTAAAGGCGCCCCATTATCAAACAACGATCCATTGGTGATTATCACTTATATTGCTCCTTTGTCAGAAAACCAATCCGCCATAGGTTTTAATCTCAACTCTCGTAAAGATCGTCGTGAGACTTTACTCGATCCACGTATCAAAAATCGCCCTGTCGGTACTAAAATAATTCAATTAGTTCAAACACAGCGACCTGAACCCGCGTATTTATTATTTTCTCCTGTGTATCAACAAAATAATGAGATTGCATCAATTAAAGGCTACGCAACAGGTGTATTTTTAGTAAAAAACATACTTGCTCAGTCGCTTACCCAAGCACAAAATAAAATGTTTAATATCGCTATTTATGAAGCTAATGCTACCATCCCGTTTTATTCAAATGCCGAAAATATTCCAACCAAAAGCAATAAGCTTACAACTATCGAAATTAATTTTGCAGGACAAACATGGCTAGTAGATTTAGCGATTAAAGATGAATTCTTACCGCATCAAACTAATAACATGACACTCTTTTTGCTTATTTTACAGGTCATTGTCAGCTCACTCATTTTATTGATATTACTGTTGTTTAATCACCAACACCTTGCACTTTCACGTTTGGTAGCAGAGCGTACTCGCTCTCTCGTTAAGGCTAAACAGCATTCTGATTTGGCAAATCAAGCTAAAAGCCGGTTTTTAGCAAATATGAGCCATGAAATTCGCACCCCGCTTAACGCTGTGATCGGCTTTTCAACCTTAGCTAAAAATGAAGATAGTCCTGAAACTCTTTCTGATTATTTAAATAAAATTAATTTAGCATCTAACTCATTATTAAGTTTAATCAATGATGTACTCGATATCTCTAAAATTGAATCACAAAAACTAACCTTAGAAGTTGCTCCTTTTGATTTGAATGCTCTTCTTGCTCGGATCAGTAGCATGTTCGAGCAAAGCGCTGAACAAAAAGGTATTAACTGGAAAGTTGATAACCAATTACCAACCGACATTTGGTTTGAAGGTGATGTTATGCGAATTGAGCAAATTTTATTAAACCTGTGTAGTAACGCTATTAAGTTTACTTACGAAGGTGAAGTAAGTATTAGCGCATACAGCAAGGAGATCGCCGATAAACGTCATCAAATTACCTTGGCTATTAGGGACTCGGGTATCGGTATTGCCGCTTCAGAGCAAAGTAAATTATTTGATGCATTCACCCAAGCTGATAGCTCAACATCACGTAAATTTGGAGGTACAGGGCTTGGTTTGGCAATCGCAAAAGAACTTAGCTTATTAATGTCTGGAGATATCAAAGTACAAAGTGAGCCAGGTAAAGGCTCCACTTTTACTCTGTCTGTCGAGTTAAATACCTGTGCTGTACAACAAGTAACGGCGAAGCACTCGCAACAGCATGTTGATTTAAGCAAACTAAAAATACTGGTTGCAGAAGATAACAGCGTCAATCAATTAGTGATAAAAGCAATGCTTAGCTCTTTGGGGATCACCCCAACATTGGTTGAAAATGGAGAGTTGGCAGTAGAACAAGTTAAAATAAATGACTTCGATTTAGTGTTAATGGATTGCCAAATGCCAGTTATGGACGGTTACCAGGCCACCGCATTGATACGGAAAACTAAAAGTGCTGAACAATTACCTGTGATCGCCTTAACCGCTGATGTAATGCCTAAAGATAAAGCCAATGCCTTAGCAATTGGTTTTAACGAACATCTTGCAAAACCTCTCGAACTCGATAAGCTCACACAATGCTTATCTCAATATATCGAGCAGGATGAACCATAAGGTTTTATCCAAAATAGAAAACCGAATATGGCTGTCGAATTATTATCAAAATTAACAAGTAACACACAGACAACAGTAGTAGGCAAAGCATTATGAGCCACTTTTCTCACAGTTGGTTTAATAGTATTAATCAAATTGATGCTACACAGTGGCATCAATTTTTTGGTAATGACCCATTCACCCAACATGCTTTTTTATACGCACTTGAGCAAAGCCAATGTGTAAGTGCTAAAACAGGTTGGCAGCCTCATCACTTAGCCGTTTATGAAGGCGATAAACTCATTGCGCTTGCCCCTGGCTACTTAAAAGCGCACTCCTACGGTGAATATGTATTTGACTGGGCATGGGCCGAAGCTTATGAAAAAAATGGCTTAGATTATTACCCTAAATGGCTATGTGGTATTCCCTTTAGCCCGATTGAGGGACAAAGAATACGTATTATGCATAGCAATCCAAAGCTAGTGTATAAGTACATAACAGAGCAACTTAAAAGCCACTGCGTAGAACAGGCATGGTCAGGCTGGCATGTAAACTTTTGCGACAAAGCACAAGCCATCCATCTTTATGATACCGGTGCTATGCGAAGAATCGGCGTGCAGTTTCAATGGTTTAATAATAACTTTAAAGATTTTGACGATTTTTTAAAAACCTTTAATGCCCGAAAGCGTAAAGCCGTTAAAAAAGAGCGCGCTAAAATCACAGAGCAAAATATCAGTATTGAATGGCTCAAAGGCGAGAAAATCACTACCGCTACAATGCAGCTTTTTTGTGAGTTTTATCAACGCACTTATTTAAAACGATCGGGTCATTTAGGCTACTTAAACAGTGATTTTTTTAGCTTGTTACACGCTTTAATGGCTGACAAATTGCTCATTATGCTAGCTAAAAGAGACCAGCAAGTAATTGCCGCCACCTTAAGCTTAATTGATGATAATACCCTTTACGGCCGCTATTGGGGTGCTAGTGAAGAGATAGATTCGCTTCACTTTGAGCTGTGTTATTACCAAGGGATTGATTATGCTATTAAGCATAACATTCAGTGCTTTAATGCTGGGGCACAAGGAGAGCATAAAATCGCTCGTGGTTTTCAACCGGTAATCACTTACTCTGCCCATCACATTGTTCACCCCGATTTTAATAATGCCATTGCAGATTACTTAGAACGCGAATGCCAACATATCGAAATTTACAAACAACAATGTAGCACTTTATTGCCGTTTAAAAATGAGTAACTGATTATTTGCAGGCATCGCAGTATCGCTGAGTAACTTAAGCCCATATTGCACTGCAAGCTGCTCAACCGCTTCGAAATCACGAATACCACTAAGCGGATCGCGACTTTGCAATAAACTATTAAATTCATCATTACTGGGGCTGGTAAACTCCCCTTTATATTTGAAAGGGCCATATACACACACCACCCCTTGCTGGTTTAAGTGCTGATTTACTCCAGCAAAAAAACGCGTAATTAACTCCCAGCTCACTATGTGAAAAGTATTAGCAGTATATACCGCATCCACTTTATTTACTGGCCAAGAATAGTTTAGATCAAGTAATAAAGGCGGATGCAAGTTTGCCAGTTGCACCTCATCATGCCATAACTTTATTCCTTGATGATTAACCTCTCGATCACTGGTATACCATTGTAAATGTGGCAATTTTTTGGCAAAGAAAACACTATGCTGACCCGTCCCCGAGCCTATCTCAAGTACTGATGCTGCATTTTGCAATGCAGGCTGCAAAGCCTTAAGTATATGATTTTTATTATTTTCGCAGGCTTGTGAAAACGGTTTGGTCATACTGATGCACCTAAATTGCAAATGAATGCACAATAGTAAAACAAATTTCAGCTATTCTGTCGTGAGTAAATTGACCAAAATAATAAAATAACATCAATTTCAATACGTTAAATTATCTTTACCGAGCTGGTACGCTATATGCTTTTATTAAATTACTCACTTAATGAGTACTAAACTACAAAAGGATAACATTATGTATATTTCACCTTATACCGCAGTAGATGCTGCAATGGCAGTTACAGACAAAAGCCTAGATAAAACGAGTTATGAAACAGATTGTAGAGCAACGGTTATCGACTTACTTTCTCATGTAAAAAATACTCAAAAGGCACAAAACAAACATGAAACAGACCAAATATTTATTCTTGGCTACAATTAAAATTCTGTTTAGCCTTGTAACCGGCTGTTTATATAAATACATTATTTAAGTCGACTTAAAATCAGTTTAAGTCGACTTTTTAGTTTTAATCCCACTTGTTAACTTGCCTTGACGCCCTCTACTTTTTAGCTATACCGTTGTAAATAGTAATAACAGCACCATATCTTTTTATATAGCGTAGTTAAATGTCATATATTCTCTTTTATAGGAGTACTAATGAGTAACTTTAGAACAGAATCAGATAGCATGGGCACACTCAACGTGCCCGCTGACGCACTTTATAAAGCACAAACCCAACGCGCCATTAATAACTTTACGATCAGCAGCCTCACAATGCCGCAGCAATTTATTATTGCCTTAGCGTATATCAAACAAGCCGCTGCAATAGCCAATTTCAAACTAGGTCATTTAGATAAAACGAAAGCAAATGCAATCGACCATGCCTGCCAAGAAATTATTGATGGTAAGCATTATGAGCATTTCCCCGTTGATATTTTTCAAACTGGCTCAGGTACTAGCTCAAATATGAATGCTAATGAGGTCATTGCGAGCTTAGCCTCAAAACATGCTAACCAAGATATTCACCCAAATGACGATGTGAATATGGGGCAAAGCTCTAATGACGTTATTCCCACTGCGATTGCTTTGAGTAGTGCGATCAGCGTTGATAAAAAATTACTGCCAGCACTAGCAAATTTAGCAGACGCCTTAGAGCAAAAAAAAGCAGACATCGGTCACATAGTTAAAACTGGGCGCACTCATTTAATGGATGCAATGCCAATAACTTTTGAGCAAACACTCAGCGCATGGCAATCGCAGGTAAAGCATGCAGCTAGCAGTATTGAACATGCACTAATACGTGTCTGTGAGCTAGCGCAAGGTGGCACAGCAGTAGGTACAGGTATTAATGCCGACCCACAATTTGCCGCTCTATTTGCCACACAGCTAACTGAAAAGGTAGGGATTCAATTTACCCCTAGCGATAACTTTTTTTATAATATTGGATCGCAAGATGCGATTGTCGCTTTATCAGGACAGCTAAAAGTCTATGCAGTTGCACAAATGAAAATAGCCAACGATTTACGTTGGATGAACTCAGGCCCACTTGCGGGACTTTCAGAAATTGAACTTGAAGCATTACAGCCTGGCTCATCAATTATGCCTGGTAAAGTGAATCCGGTGATCCCAGAAGCCGCTGCAATGGTTAGCGCCCAAGTCATTGGTAACGACGCAACTATTACGGTTGCAGGCCAAGCTGGCAACTTTGAGCTTAACGTAATGCTGCCAGTAATCGCTTACAATATTTTGCAAAGTACCGAGATACTAGCTAATAGCGCGCAAGCGTTGACAGATAAAGCCATTGCTAGCTTTAAAGTTAATCAAACTCAGATTGATAAAGCATTAACTAAAAACCCGATTTTAGTGACTGCGCTAAACCCTGTTATTGGCTACGAAAAAGCAGCAAAAATTGCTAAGCAAGCTTATCAGCAAGCACAGCCAATTATTGATATCGCTGAGCAAGAAACCGACCTATCTCGATCAGAATTAGAGGCATTACTCAATCCAGCTAAATTAACGCAAGGCGGGTTAACTTAAAAACTCTCCTTATCACCTCTTTAATATGTTGATAGTAGAGTTTTTATTGCTGTAATGAATGCACAGTGTATGATAGTGATGAATAATTCATCACTATCAGGAACGATTATGCGTACTCCATTACTCGCTCTACTGCTACCGCTTTGCTTAACGGCGTGCTTAGAAACAACCTCAAATAAAACTGAGCAAACTAAAACCAATGCGGTAGAAAATACGTCTACGCCGATACCGCAACAAAAATTACCACAAGCGAATAAGCAAAATAAAATAGCACAGCCATTACCAGCTGATGCAGCAAAAGAAGTGTCGCTTGATGATATTAAAACAGCAAAAGATAAGCTAAACAGCCTCATAGCAGATAAGCAATGTTCAACGAGTTCACAGTGTAAAGTGAATGCTGTTGGTAGCCGTGCCTGTGGTGGACCGAGCGATTATATTGTGTACTCGACACAAAGCGCCCCCCAAAAACAGGTTTCAGCCCTAAGCGATACAATTACTCAATTGGAAAGTACTTATAATGCGCAAAAAGGCATGATGAGTATTTGCCAACATTTAACTGCGCCTAGTACCCAGTGCGTTGAAAATAAATGTGTTAAACTTGAAGGCTCTGCGGTAAGTGTATTTTAAGGATTAGATTATGAGTTGTTTGTCATCCGTAATTAAACTATCAGCTGCCAGTGTTGTCATGACTATGCTGCTTAGCGGTTGCAGTAGCGCACTAACACCAAGCACAGCTCAAAACGCGAGTGAATCTGTTTTAAATACTCAGCTTAATGAGCTTACAAGTAATAAAAGCTGTACAGCCAGTTATCAATGTAAGGTGTTAGGTGTTGGCTCGCGTGTCTGTGGGGGGCCGAGTAAGTATGTTGTGTATTCAACATTAAATAATTCTCAAAAGCATGCCGAGCAATTAGCACAAAAAATCACTCAGCAAGAACAAAAAAATAACACTGCGCTTGAGTTCGATGACTGTTCACCAGTGCTAGAAGTTCACTCTTTATGTATTGATAACCAATGTAAAACCGTTAATTACCAGTAGCAGTTCGTTTCGGTGTTAATTTAATAGTGGTATTAACACCGAAATAACCACTACCATGAAAATACATACACCAGCCTTAAAAATGTATTCCAAAGGCATGTTCTTTTGTACCCAATAAGCATATATAAAACGCACAAAGTAGCTTGCCGCTGTGCCAAATAACGCAAACATAAGTAAGTAGGCAATCAATATAATATTCACAGCTGCACTTCTTTAGAAATAATAACCTCAGTGTAAGTATTTTATATAAAGAAGGCAAAAGGGTTACTTAGTCTTTTTTGTATGCTCAATGAGTAGATCTGCTACCTGTTGCTTTACCGCTCTTTTATCATCTACTGCAACTTCAAACCGACTAGCCAATTGCGCTATTTCATCATCATTTAAATTAAACGATAAACGCTGCCGTGTTTTTTTAGACTTTACATCAAGGCCTAAAATTTTGCGGATCATATCTGAGGGAGTAAGTTCTTGGTCGATAGCTTGTTTTTTTATCGACTTTTGTACCTCACTACTCAAATCAAAGGCCATTTGCGTGGCGCGCACAGCTTGCTCTTGGCGCAACCACTTGTCTTTAGCATCACTCACTGGGCATCTCCAGGAAACAAGTCAACAATATCGCTAATTGGGCGAGTTAATGTTAGTGATACTTCTGTTTCACCTCCCTCCCAAATTTCGATATTAACGCTATGCCCTTCATCGGGTGACGCTAAACAAATCATTTCACAGGGTTCACCACCGTCTTGCTCATAGCGAGGTAGCGCTTGGCCACGAAAATCTTTATTATGAAAATAACATACATAAGGTGATTCGCTTTGTTGATAACTTCCAGCCAAAAACTGCATAAAGCGCTCAGGCGTATTTTTAACTGTAATATGCGTTAACGATTCTTCATCAAAAATACGTGAAAACTCATCCAAACCAAATACTTCATCAACATCATCACGCTGAATCTTTATTGAGAAATTAGCCCACTGCTCACCATCGTTTTGTTCTATTTGTAAAAACACCACTTGGCCTGTGTTAGTTTCAAGTACGAATTCAGTATCACTACTATGTTGGTACTGATACGTTTGCACATCAATAACGCGAAGTGTTTGGCCTTTGAGCCATGCAGGATAAGCAAACGAGTCAATCACTGTAAACATGTCACCTTTTTTAAGGTCACTCGCGTGATTAAGCTGACGTTCTGGCTTTTTTTTAGATTTGAAAAAATTAAACATATAAGGTGCCTCTGTAAGCAAAAAAGGTAACGGAGCAAAACTCGGTTACCTTTTTAATATGGTTCTAAATGTTAGCTATTTTGCTTCGCTTTAATGCGCGCTAGAATATCAGCACTTTTTGGATTGGTATCACCAATACCTGCTTCAGCCATTTTAGCTTTTAAATCATCGCCATTAACATCTGCTTCTAGAGACTTTGCAGCACCTAATTGATCAGTACGGTCTTGTTGGCGTTGCTTAATACGCTCAAGCGACTGACGAGCTGATGTCATCGACGAGCTATTAGTATTAAGCGTGCTATTTACAGCCATTGTCGCTTGTTGAACGCTTTCTGTGGTTTTAACCATAGTAAGCTGACGCTGGTTTTCTTTAATTGATTTTTCAGCATCTTTAACTTGCTGCTTCAAGGTCACTATGTGATTAGTAAAGCCCGCTAATACTTGCTCGTGTTCGGCTTTCTCAGCTTCAAAGTCACCAATTTTTTCTGCAATTTCTAATGCTAATGCTTCATTCCCTTTTTCAAGGGCTTGACCTGCATACGCTTCGTGCTCAGCAATTGATGCATCTACTGCACTAATTTTACGCTTAGTTTGCATCTCTTTAGCCATTACTTCTGTCAGGCTTTTTTTAGCACGATTCAGTGCATTTTGTGCATCGGCAATTTCTTGTTCAAAAATACGAATACCATTCGCATCAACAATTGCTTCGCCCGCTTCACGCGCGCCACCACGTACCGCTGTAAATAATTTTTTTAAAATACTCATAATCTTAACTCCAAAAACTTGTTTATATCCTATTAGGTAAAGCGAGAGCCATATACTATTAGCAATCAGCACTTACCTATGCGGGTATCCTAATCGTTTAAATACAAGGTCACGGCTTCTAGTGCATCAATTGCGTTATCCGCTAACGTCACTAGTTCGTGGGTAACGTCATCTAATGATGAATTTACCGAAAGTGCACCAAAAATCGCATATTTATTATCGATTTTGGCAAATGCACTTAGCGGAATTGGCACGTTTAAACGCAGTAGTGTTTCGTTTAACTCGTCGCGTAACTCGCTTTTTACTTCGTCTTCACCAAACAAGTAGCTAATACATAATAATTGCTCTTGTGTTTGGGTAACAAAAATTGGAAGCTCATCGTTTCCATCAACAATGACTTGTAAAACATCTTGCTCACCTGGATTGGCAATCAAGAAAGACTCAAAGTTAGCACCCTCAGTTTCAAAAGACGCTAATTTTATTGAAAGTTCATTTAATTCCATGTCTCTGCCTTTTTGTCGTTTGACATATTATGTCTGAGTTAAGATTCGCATGGTCGACATATTATGTCAACCATGTTTTATTAATTTTTATACAATTCACTTTCTATTTGCCAAGCAGCGCGGTAATAATCATATAAACGACCAGAACCTAACCTATTGACTTCAATATCGTTAACTTGTTCAAAATAGTTATTAGGAAATGCAAAACTGGCTAATAAATATTTTTTACTAATCCACCGAGATGGCACTGGCATATCCGTTATATTGCTAATACGTGCACTTGGTGATTGCCCCATTTTAGTAGCAATAGTCCACCCCCACTGACCAAACGAAGGAATGTTTTGCTGATATTGCTCTACATAATCAAAACCTGCGGCTTTCACCGTTTTAGCAATACTTAAAAATGCCTTTTTCGCATGATAAGGCGAGGTTGACTGTACCGCCATAGCGCCATCAGGTGCCAATAATTGACGCACATGGTTATAAAAATAGTCGCTATACATCTTATTCAGATCGGGATGATTAGGGTCTGGCAGGTCAATTAGGATAGTATCGAACTGCTTTGACTGATCCAGTAGCCTTTCAACTTCTAAAAATGCATCACCCACAATAATATTTGCTCGGGGGTCATGCATCGATTCATTATTGAGTGCCACTAATCGCTGTTTAATATCATCAGGCGGTGTGTATTTGTTATCTTTATGACCAAATAAATTGAGTAGCTGTCCATCTAAATCAATTAAGGTCACTTCCTCAACCGGCCACTTTAATACATCTCGCATGGCTAACCCGTCGCCGCCGCCAATAATCAAAACACGGTCATGACGATTAGATGCCAGCATGGCAGGATAAACCAGCATTGAGTGATATATTTGCTCATCTACACTAGAGAACTGCAACCGACCATTTAAGTATAGGTCGGTGATAGGCTGTGGCTGATTTTTACTTAAGCGTTCGGTTAACACCACATGCTGGTACTTCGTTGCTTGGGAATAAATAACTTTATCTTTGTATAGTACGTTACTTAGGTTATCCATCCAGCTACTACCAAACTGTAAAATAAAAGCGAATAACACCAGCAGTAATATATGGCAAACCAATAGCAACTTAGCAAAACGTACATAGCTATGGTAACGCCATAAAAAGGCAAGGCCGGCAATAATGTTAAATAGCGCTGTCCAAGCGGCGGCTTGCATTATTGGCATCGCGAGCATAATACTCACCCAAATTGCCGCGCCAATACCAGCGCCAATATAGTCAGCTCCATATATAGTGCCGGCGTTATTTTCTAAAAAACGTCCATAAACATGCTGGCGAATACGAGCAATAAGCGGTATTTCCATACCAATAAATAGCCCTAATATTAAGCCAAATACATAAGGTAAAAAGCGAGACCACTCTTGCAGCTTTTGAAACACGTAACCATTAAGAATAACGTCAGGTGGAATATTAAAAATACTTGAGAATAAATGAGGGAGTGAATAACTAACAGCAATGATACTGGCAATGGCTAATATACAGCCCATACCTATGAGCGCAATAATGCTTTCTAGCCAGGCAAATGCGGTAAAAGCATCTTTAAACCAACGCGCTAAAAATGCACCCATCCCCATAGCTACAATCATAGTGCCTATCATGGCGTAAATTGCACTCTCAACTGAGCCTAGTACTCGGCCAGCGTAATGAGAAAGTAAGTATTCATAAATAAGGCCGCATCCTGCGAGTACGGCCATAACAGTGATCAGTAAAATATCATGCCCAAGTAAATTAAATTTACTTGGGGAAGCTTGAGTTGATGACACGTGATTATGCACCCAGTAGTGTGGCCATAGTGATCCCGACAGCAAATGACACTGCTGCAGAAATAGCGGCAACACCCACATTCTTTTGACGATTCACTTCATCTGAAATATTACACCCAGCAAGAATGATTTTAATCGTCAGTAAGTGCAGTAAAATGAAAGCAACCAAACTAACAACGGCACTTAGCGCCCAGTAAAGTAAACTCGCGTTAATATTATCGGCAGCATAGGGAGCAATACCTGTTGCAGCAGTAATGGCTAATGCACTACCAATTAAAAAGCCGGCATAGCGAACACCTACTGCTAAATTACCATCAACAATGGCTTGTTGTAGGCAATCACCGCTTTTATTGGTGCGTTTAAATAATTGCACTCGGTATTGGCTTACTAAAAGCAGTACCACACTACCAATCACAAAAGCGGCAATCACAATAGGAATGCCATGCCAGCCTTCGGTAGCAACCCACAATAGTGCAGAGCGAATAACCACTGCAACACTAACTACATGGCCAAAATCAATAATTGACGCAGTAACGTTACCTTTGACTATTTCGTTATGTAAGCTTACTTTACGCAATGCCACTTTATCTTGAAAAAAGTGACCCAGCTTTATAAGCAAAATTGCTAATGCACCATAGCCAAGCATTAACAGAGCTTCTTTTTGTAACGTAGCAGCAAAAGCACCACTACTTACACCCGTTAATACAATCGCAAGGGCAACTAAGCCAGCGGCAAAGCTTATTCCGAATGCAAAGTTATCTCGCTCGGTAATTTCATCATTAGCATGTAAATTAGACACCCAACCTTTAATATACTTTAGGCTCACAAACAGTAAGATGATAATTGCAAAGTCTACTGACAGTGCTTGCAAAGACCACATAGTTATTCCATTAAATTCATACATATTATTCTAACTCCAACGTTATTCTTTACTTACCACGACTTACGCCGCGCGAGGTTCTGCTACTGCTATTACGAACCGATCCTGAATTATTGCTATAGCTACTCGCTCTTGAGTAACTGCTGCGACTTTTAGGCGGCGTATAACTGCTGCGACTCAAACCTGATGCACCTGTTTTTTTACTCGCATAAGGACTAGTAAACTGCTTGCCTTGGCGTTGGTAAGATTGTCGTGTACGTGTTTCTAATGCACTTTGGGTTTTTATTTGTTTAGGGCTTGAGTAACGAGTACGACCATAGTCATTGTAGTAACTATACTTGCGGCGTTTACTCCAACTTCCGTATTCAACTCGGTCAAATACATCACCCAAAATACGGTACATGCCGTACCATTGCCAAAAACTAATACCGCTACTATTCGTTTGCCAATTACCATAGTTAGGATTACCTACCATTTGGTTACCAACCCCTTGGCCTTCAGCTTTTTGGCTTATAGCACCAACTCGTGCCAAAGAGCCATTCGACATATCCGCAAGCATATTAATAGGATCGGTTAAGGCATCAGAAAATAAAGTTGGCTTGGCCGCCTCACGCAATAAATCAATATTGTATAAAGTGTCTTCGTAAGGAGGAATTAAGTAATTACCCTTAATATCATCAAGACGTTGGGTTAAGCCACTATAAAGGGCTCCTTGGCGTGTGGCATCAAGGCTAACTACATCAACAACCTTACTGAGTTCAGGCTGCTGTTGTTTAAGGATACGACTGTATTCTTTAAGAATAATCGCATTACGTATACTACCATTATCAAGTGCTTTACCAAGCTGAGTAAGCTCGACATCGGCCTTTTTAATGGACTCTTGAATTGTTTGTTGTAGCTGTTCTTCTTTAGATTGACAACCAATCAGTGCTGTAAACAAACAAAACAGGCTGAGAAGTTTCCAAGCTTTTATATTCGACATTCATGTCACCTGATTTACTAAATTATCCTAGATAGTTTTACACAGGACAGTTATTAAACCAACAATGAAATTGCAACAAGATGATAATTTAGGGACTAGTTTAAAGATGCAATGAGAATAACTAAGATCAGTAAAGAGAGAGTGCTGATGGTAATACTTCAAAACTAAGGGCTGTACGCTGACTTATATTTGGAGTCGGTGTGCTACTTCGTTGCGATGACGCAGTAGAATGCCTTAGGGTCGGCTCTGATCAATTCTCTTCCTTTAACCTAATACCTTCTTTTACTTTATTCCAAACGTAAAAAAGCCCGACTCATCCTCTGTCGTGTTCTTTTATCCGTGGGTTTCGTGATACTCAACCACGCTACGATGGTCAGGTTAACGCTGTGCTGCTGATAGCTAATATTTTCACTTTCCTGCAGACGTAAAAAAGCCCGACTCTTTCGAATCGG